>NZ_CP139418.1:0-270000 GCF_034137685.1 Streptococcus sp. S1
TAAGCGACTACCTTATCTCACAGGGGGCAACCCCCAACTACTTCCGGCGTTCTAGGGCTTAACTGCTGTGTTCGGCATGGGTACAGGTGTATCTCCTAGGCTATCGTCACTTAACTCTGAATGATTAAACATTCAAAATTGAACATCTATATTCTAACAAGTTAACCTTTCGTTGTCAATATCTTCTGACTCTTTGGATAAGTCCTCGAGCTATTAGTATTAGTCCGCTCCATTGCTCACACAACTTCCACTCCTAACCTATCTACCTGATCTTCTCTCAGGGCTCTTACTGATATAAAATCATGGGAAATCTCATCTTGAGGTGGGTTTCACACTTAGATGCTTTCAGCGTTTATCCCTTCCCTACATAGCTACCCAGCGATGCCTCTGGCGAGACAACTGGTACACCAGCGGTAAGTCCACTCTGGTCCTCTCGTACTAGGAGCAGATCCTCTCAAATTTCCTACGCCCGCGACGGATAGGGACCGAACTGTCTCACGACGTTCTGAACCCAGCTCGCGTGCCGCTTTAATGGGCGAACAGCCCAACCCTTGGGACCGACTACAGCCCCAGGATGCGACGAGCCGACATCGAGGTGCCAAACCTCCCCGTCGATGTGAACTCTTGGGGGAGATAAGCCTGTTATCCCCAGGGTAGCTTTTATCCGTTGAGCGATGGCCCTTCCATACGGAACCACCGGATCACTAAGCCCGACTTTCGTCCCTGCTCGAGTTGTAGCTCTCGCAGTCAAGCTCCCTTATACCTTTACACTCTGCGAATGATTTCCAACCATTCTGAGGGAACCTTTGGGCGCCTCCGTTACCTTTTAGGAGGCGACCGCCCCAGTCAAACTGCCCGTCAGACACTGTCTCCGTAGATGATAAACCTACCGGGTTAGAGTGGCCATAACACAAGGGTAGTATCCCAACAACGCCTCCATCGAAACTGGCGTCCCGATATCAATGGCTCCTACCTATCCTGTACATGTGGTACAGACACTCAATATCAAACTGCAGTAAAGCTCCATGGGGTCTTTCCGTCCTGTCGCGGGTAACCTGCATCTTCACAGGTACTAAAATTTCACCGAGTCTCTCGTTGAGACAGTGCCCAAATCATTACGCCTTTCGTGCGGGTCGGAACTTACCCGACAAGGAATTTCGCTACCTTAGGACCGTTATAGTTACGGCCGCCGTTTACTGGGGCTTCAATTCATACCTTCGCTTACGCTAAGCACTCCTCTTAACCTTCCAGCACCGGGCAGGCGTCACCCCCTATACATCATCTTACGATTTAGCAGAGAGCTGTGTTTTTGATAAACAGTTGCTTGGGCCTATTCACTGCGGCTGACTTTAAGCCAGCACCCCTTCTCCCGAAGTTACGGGGTCATTTTGCCGAGTTCCTTAACGAGAGTTCTCTCGCTCACCTGAGGCTACTCGCCTCGACTACCTGTGTCGGTTTGCGGTACGGGTAGAGTATGATTAACGCTAGAAGCTTTTCTTGGCAGTGTGACGTCACTAACTTCGCTACTAAACTTCGCTCCCCATCACAGCTCAATGTTATAGAATTAAGCATTTAACTCAATTCACACCTCACTGCTTAGACGTGCACTTCCAGTCGCACGCTTTAGTTAGCCTACTGCGTCCCTCCTTCACTACATACTCTAGTACAGGAATATCAACCTGTTGTCCATCGGATACACCTTTCGGTCTCTCCTTAGGTCCCGACTAACCCAGGGCGGACGAGCCTTCCCCTGGAAACCTTAGTCTTACGGTGGACAGGATTCTCACCTGTCTTTCGCTACTCATACCGGCATTCTCACTTCTATGCGTTCCAGCGCTCCTCACGGTACACCTTCGCCACACATAGAACGCTCTCCTACCATACCTATAAAGGTATCCACAGCTTCGGTAAATTGTTTTAGCCCCGGTACATTTTCGGCGCAGGGTCACTCGACTAGTGAGCTATTACGCACTCTTTGAATGAATAGCTGCTTCTAAGCTAACATCCTAGTTGTCTGTGCAACCCCACATCCTTTTCCACTTAACAATTATTTTGGGACCTTAGCTGGTGGTCTGGGCTGTTTCCCTTTCGACTACGGATCTTAGCACTCGCAGTCTGACTGCCGACCATAATTCATTGGCATTCGGAGTTTATCTGAGATTGGTAATCCGGGATGGACCCCTCACCCAAACAGTGCTCTACCTCCAAGAATCTTAATGTCGACGCTAGCCCTAAAGCTATTTCGGAGAGAACCAGCTATCTCCAAGTTCGTTTGGAATTTCTCCGCTACCCACAAGTCATCCAAGCACTTTTCAACGTGCCCTGGTTCGGTCCTCCAGTGAGTTTTACCTCACCTTCAACCTGCTCATGGGTAGGTCACATGGTTTCGGGTCTACGACATAATACTATTGCGCCCTATTCAGACTCGGTTTCCCTACGGCTCCGTCTCTTCAACTTAACCTCGCATCATATCGTAACTCGCCGGTTCATTCTACAAAAGGCACGCTCTCACCCATTAACGGGCTCGAACTTGTTGTAGGCACACGGTTTCAGGTTCTATTTCACTCCCCTCCCGGGGTGCTTTTCACCTTTCCCTCACGGTACTGGTTCACTATCGGTCACTAGAGAGTATTTAGGGTTGGGAGATGGTCCTCCCAGATTCCGACGGGATTTCTCGTGTCCCGCCGTACTCAGGATACTGCTAGGTATAAAGACTATTTCGAATACGAGGCTCTTACTCTCTTTGGCTGACCTTCCCATGTCATTCTTCTATAATCTTTAAGTCCACATTGCAGTCCTACAACCCCGAAGAGTAAACTCTTCGGTTTGCCCTCCTGCCGTTTCGCTCGCCGCTACTCAGGCAATCGCTTTTGCTTTCTCTTCCTGCAGCTACTTAGATGTTTCAGTTCACTGCGTCTTCCTCTACCTATCCTTAACAGATAGGAGTACTAGCCATTAGCTAGTGGGTTCCCCCATTCGGACATCTCTGGATCGTCGCTTACTTACAGCTCCCCAAAGCATTTCGTCGTTTGTCACGTCCTTCTTCGGCTTCTAGTGCCAAGGCATCCACCGTGCGCCCTTATTAACTTAACCTTATTTTTGGTCTTGCGACCTAAACTCTTTAAATATTTACAGCGTTTCGGTTTATTTTCTTGTTACTATTTGATATAGATATTCAATTTTCAATGTTCAATCTTAACACCCTTATAGTGTTAATGGAGCCTAGCGGGATCGAACCGCTGACCTCCTGCGTGCAAAGCAGGCGCTCTCCCAGCTGAGCTAAGGCCCCACAAGACCTCTCAAAACTAAACAAGACCAACGTACAGGTTTCCTTTTCCTTAGAAAGGAGGTGATCCAGCCGCACCTTCCGATACGGCTACCTTGTTACGACTTCACCCCAATCATCTATCCCACCTTAGGCGGCTGGCTCCAAATGGTTACCTCACCGACTTCGGGTGTTACAAACTCTCGTGGTGTGACGGGCGGTGTGTACAAGGCCCGGGAACGTATTCACCGCGGCGTGCTGATCCGCGATTACTAGCGATTCCGACTTCATGTAGGCGAGTTGCAGCCTACAATCCGAACTGAGACTGGCTTTAAGAGATTAGCTTGCCGTCACCGACTCGCGACTCGTTGTACCAGCCATTGTAGCACGTGTGTAGCCCAGGTCATAAGGGGCATGATGATTTGACGTCATCCCCACCTTCCTCCGGTTTATTACCGGCAGTCTCGCTAGAGTGCCCAACTCAATGATGGCAACTAACAATAGGGGTTGCGCTCGTTGCGGGACTTAACCCAACATCTCACGACACGAGCTGACGACAACCATGCACCACCTGTCACCTCTGTCCCGAGGGAAAACTCTATCTCTAGAGCGGTCAGAGGGATGTCAAGACCTGGTAAGGTTCTTCGCGTTGCTTCGAATTAAACCACATGCTCCACCGCTTGTGCGGGCCCCCGTCAATTCCTTTGAGTTTCAACCTTGCGGTCGTACTCCCCAGGCGGAGTGCTTAATGCGTTAGCTGCGGCACTGAGTCCCGGAAAGGACCCAACACCTAGCACTCATCGTTTACGGCGTGGACTACCAGGGTATCTAATCCTGTTTGCTCCCCACGCTTTCGAGCCTCAGCGTCAGTTACAGACCAGAGAGCCGCTTTCGCCACCGGTGTTCCTCCATATATCTACGCATTTCACCGCTACACATGGAATTCCACTCTCCCCTTCTGCACTCAAGTTAAACAGTTTCCAAAGCGTACTATGGTTAAGCCACAGCCTTTAACTTCAGACTTATCTAACCGCCTGCGCTCGCTTTACGCCCAATAAATCCGGATAACGCTCGGGACCTACGTATTACCGCGGCTGCTGGCACGTAGTTAGCCGTCCCTTTCTGGTAAGATACCGTCACAGCGTGAACTTTCCACTCTCACACTCGTTCTTCTCTTACAACAGAGCTTTACGATCCGAAAACCTTCTTCACTCACGCGGCGTTGCTCGGTCAGGGTTGCCCCCATTGCCGAAGATTCCCTACTGCTGCCTCCCGTAGGAGTCTGGGCCGTGTCTCAGTCCCAGTGTGGCCGATCACCCTCTCAGGTCGGCTATGTATCGTCGCCTTGGTGAGCCGTTACCTCACCAACTAGCTAATACAACGCAGGTCCATCTCTTAGTGATGCAATTGCACCTTTCAAGTCAACATCATGCAATGTCGACTTTTATGCGGTATTAGCTATCGTTTCCAATAGTTATCCCCCGCTAAGAGGCAGGTTACCTACGCGTTACTCACCCGTTCGCAACTCTTCCAGAAGAGCAAGCTCCTCCTTCAGCGTTCTACTTGCATGTATTAGGCACGCCGCCAGCGTTCATCCTGAGCCAGGATCAAACTCTCATTAAAATAATTGTTTGTCTTAAACTCATTCTGTCACTGACAGATTTATTGTTTTTTTATTGTTCAGTTACTATAACCTCCGTTATAGTGCCCTGCACATTGGTTCGTCTTGTTCAGTTTTCAAAGGTCTTTGTCGCTCTCGCGCGACAACTATATTAGTATATCATGACCTACACTTACTGTCAACACTTTTTTTAATTTTTTTTTACTTTCTTGAAAGTTTTTTGAATAAAGAAAATAGAGAGGGAATCCTCTCTATTTATATTCTTGTCTGTATTTGTTTTCTTCAGCTTTGTTAGCCCATACATAATGACCTGGTTTAATTTCAACCATTTGTGGTTTATCTTCAGAGTAATCATGTTGTTCTGGATCATAGATTTTTAGAACTTTTTTACGTTCTAGAATTGGATCTGGAATTGGGACTGCTGAAAGAAGCGATTGCGTGTATGGATGGATTGGGTGGTTAAATAGCTCTTCAGTTTCTGCTACTTCTACAATAACCCCTTTATAGATAACTGCAATACGGTCAGAAATGAAACGCACAACTGACAAGTCATGGGCGATAAAGAGATAGGTCAAGCCTAATTCTCTTTGGAATTTTTTCAAAAGGTTCAAGACCTGCGCACGTACTGAAACGTCAAGGGCTGAGATTGGTTCATCCGCAATGACAAATTCTGGTTCCATGACAAGTGCACGGGCAATACCGATCCGTTGACGTTGACCACCTGAAAATTCGTGAGGGTAACGTGTCAAATGTTCTGCAAGAAGTCCAACTTCATGCATAATATTTTTCACTTTTTCCTGACGTTCTTCTTCGCTGTTAAACAAATGGTGATTGATCAAACCTTCGGAGATAATATAATCAACTGTAGCACGTTCATTCAAACTTGCTGCTGGGTCTTGGAAGATCATTTGAATTTTACGGATCAACTCTGATTTTTCACTATGAGAGTTTTTTCCGTTGATCTTGCGCCCATCATAAATAATTTCTCCAGCACTTGTATCATTCAAACCGATGATCGCACGTCCAATTGTCGTCTTCCCACTTCCTGATTCACCAACAAGAGAGAAAGTTTCTCCCTTATTAATGAAGAAATTGGCATTCTTTACAGCAACGAATTTTTTACTTCCTTCACCGAAGGAAATTTCTAAATCTTTAATTTCAACTAATTTTTCAGTCATTTCCTTCCTCCTATTCAGTAATGTGAGTGAAGCCCATTTTTGAGCCAATCTTTTCGTGAAGGTTTTCGATTACTTCTGGTTTATGAACTGTTGGTGCATCTGGATGGAGCAACCATGTCTTAGCCCAGTGAGTATCGGTTACTTTGAAAGCAGGTGCCTCTTCTTCAAAATCAATCTGCATTGCATAGTCTGAACGAAGTGCGAAGGCATCTCCTTTGATTGGAGCATACAATGATGGCGGAGTCCCTGGAATAGAGTAAAGATCACCATCTGAGGTTGACAACTGAGGCAAGCTTGAAAGCAAGCTCCATGTATATGGATGTTTTGGATCGTAGAAAATTTCTTCTACTTTCCCAAACTCAACAATTTCGCCAGCATACATAACGGCTACTTTATCTGCAATACTTGCAACCACACCTAAGTCGTGGGTGATAAAGATAACTGTAAATTGGTATTCTTTTTGAAGGGATTTCAATAAATCAATGATTTGCGCTTGAATGGTTACGTCAAGGGCTGTTGTTGGTTCGTCACAGATTAAGATATCTGGACGACAGGCCAAGGCGATGGCAATAACGATCCGTTGACGCATCCCACCTGAATATTGGAATGGATACTCATCAAAACGACGTTCAGCATCTGGAATTCCAACTTTCTCCATATAGTCCAAAGCCATTTCTTTGGCTTCTTTAGCTGTTTTCCCTTGGTGTTTGATAATGACTTCTGTAATTTGTGAACCAATTGTGTTGATTGGGTCCAAACTTGTCATTGGGTCTTGGAAAATTGTAGCGATCTTTGATCCACGAATATTTTCCCAATCTTTATTCGATTTCAAATCTGTCAATTCTTGACCACGGTATTTAATCGAACCTTGGGCAATACGGCCGTTATCTTCTAACATTCCAGTGAATGTTTTTGTCAAAACTGATTTCCCTGAACCTGACTCACCAACCAAGGCAAGAACTTCACCTTCCACTAGCTCAAGCGATACGCCACGAATAGCTGTCAGTACGCGATCGCGCACGTCAAATTCCACTACGATATCTTGAGCAGATAAAATAATATTGTTATTTGATGTCATATCTACTCCTCCTATCTATGTGTACGTGGGTCGCTGGCATCGGCCAAGTTTTGTCCGACGATAAAGAATGACAAGGATACTAAAATCAAAACAGTAAGCGGAATCCAGAATAGGTAGGCATTTGTAGTTACGTTTTGAGAATAGTCAGAAATCAATCGTCCCAAACTTGGAACTGTAATTGGAAGACCAAGTCCGAAAAATGAAAGGAAAGCTTCGTAAGAAATAAAGCTTGGAAGCAACTGTGATGTTTGTGTCACGATAACAGATACCAATTGAGGCAAAATATTTTTCGTAACAATTTTCAAAGTTGGTGTTCCTAATGTTCGGCTGGCAAGGTTGTACTCCAAATCACGGTAACGCATGATTTGGACACGAATGGTATAAGCAATTCCGATCCATCCTGTTAAGGACATGGCAAGAATCAAGTTCCAGAAACCAGATCCCATTGAGTAAGTCAAGACGATAACGATCAACATAAATGGAATGTTTGAAATAACGTTATAAACTTCCATCATGATACGGTCGATAGATTTTGAGATCCCCCAAATTCCACCAACGATGACTCCGACTACCACGTTAATAACAGTGGCGATGAAGGAAATGATAATAGAATTTCGAGCACCAAACCAAACTCCATCAAAGAGGGATTTACCGTTATTATCTGTACCAAAGAAAGCTTTGGCACTTGGTGGATTCAAACGTGCTGAAAAGTCATTTACCTTACTTACGTCGTTGTAATCAAAATTTGAAAACATAGGATAGACAAAACTCATCAAGAGAATCCCAATTAAAATAGCAAGCATAATGATGGTAGTTCTTTTTTTCAAGAATTGTCTGAATACAGATTTCCAGTAAGAATATGCTGGAGCATCGATTACTTCAGAGGCAAAGTCATCGCGTTTTACAAACTGAAATTTATTTTTATCGATTGTAGCCATTATTTGCCTCCTTTCGTATTCGTTAATTTAATCCGTGGATCAAGCACTGTCATCAAGATATCACCTAACATGGCAGCAAAGATACCAAGTGATGTGAAGATGAAGACAAGTCCGATGACCATGGTGTTGTTTGATGCTTTAATAGAGTCAATCAACATTTTACCCATACCTGGGAAAGCGAAGACCGTTTCAGTAAGTGTCGCACCTGAGATAACTCCAATAATAGAACCTGGAATACCAGATACCAATGGAACCATCGCATTTTTGAAGATGTGTTTTCTTGAGATCTCACGTTCTGACAATCCTTTTGAACGAGCAAAACGGACGAAATCTTGCGAGTGGATATCGATCATGTAACGACGAATCCAAACTGCGATAAATGGAGCACTCAACAAGCCAAGAATCAGAGAAGGCAATACATATGAACGCCAATCCTGTGCTCCAAGTACTGGAAATGAGTCTGGAAGTCCAAAGAATGAACCTGCTAGACGCACAATGTAAACAAGGGCAATAGTTGGAAGAGACATCATAAATGTCAAGGTTGCTGTTGAGATGCTATCAAACCATGAGTCCTTGAACAGAGCCATGTAAGATCCTAATGGGATCGCAATCAAGTAAGCAATCGCAATACCAATCAAACCAATGATTGAAGAAGATGCAATCATGGATGGATTCTCATAGTTGCTCAACGTTGCTGTATAAGCGTCCCCTTTACCAAATCGACTGATATCTTGTGAGTCTGCCTTACTTGGTGATTTGTAGGTACGTGAGTAGATATCGATTGAAGATGTCTTTTTACCTGTTGGGAAGTTCACTTCACTCTTCTTAGTTGTTCCTTGTCCTTGGGTAATAACTTGAAGAACAGGGGTATTTGAATAAGTTGGATATGAATTTCCAAGGTTTAAGGTCACAAAGTTTTGGTGTACATATGGGAATTGACCATTAAAGTACAAGAGGTATTTGTGCTTCGTACCAGAACCTACAACAGACCAACCAATAGATGGATCATTTTCAATACGGATATAGCGTTTGAGGTTTGGATTTGAGGCATCTTTCACCCAACCTGGATGATCAAATTGAATCAAATTCGCATAGAAACTAATGACACGTTCAAAAACCGGAATTTCACGCACCGCATAGAAAGACTTGCTTTCTGGGAAACGTTTCAACTGCCAACCATGACCTAATTTTTTAATGTATTCCTTATAGATCTTTTCATTAGCAGTAGTCGCATCAACTGTTACAGAAGAATCTTCTTTACTTGCTTTTTGTTGCAAGCTCTTTGAATCCATGTATTCCAAATAACCCATGCGATCGTAGACAGTATTTTCGTAGTTGATCTTCGAATCCTTTGTCTTCGCTACTTTATTGTAGTTAGGGTCATTTTTAAAGATGAGATTTCTCGGTGTTAGCGTATAGATAATCATGTAGGTTAATGTCGTGACGAGAAAGATCGACACTAACGAACGCAAAATACGCATAAAAACATATTTTTTCATATTTCATTCCTTTAATGTCCAAAAGAACTTTCTCCCCTAGAAGAGAAAGTTCTAATGAAAATCAATAATTTAATTATTTAACGTGTTTTTCAAGATCTTGTTGAGCTTTTTTGTTTGACTCAGCTTTTTCTTTTTGCCATTTCTTAAGGGCTTCATCGTATTGTTTCTTAGTAACCGGCTCATCTTGAACTTCAACGTATTTCAAGTATGTTGAACCTTTGTTACCTGTTTGTGATGATGGTTCAGAGAATGGAACTACCTTAGAAACAACTGTTGCAGCACCTGTACTTGACATCGTTGGAATAACAATCGCACTATCTGTCAACCAAGCTTGAGCTACTGCGTATTTTTCATAACGTTTCACAACATCTTGTGTTTCGTTGTTTGCATCGTCAAGAAGTTTTGCAAACTCATCCAAACCTACAGCTTTTGCTGATGGGTTATCTACACCACCTGCAAAACCAAGGTAAACTTTTGTTTGGTCCTCAGAAGCTGGTTGAAGAGTATCAAGGTAAGTTGATGGATCATCATAGTCTGGGTTCCATCCTACCATTCCTTGAAGATCCCAGTCTGCGTCTGCAGCTGATGGCACATTCAAAGTAATATTCAACACTTCGTCTGAGTCCATCATTTGAAGATCAAGAACGACATTGTCTTTACCAAGAGTATCTTCTACCGTTTGTTTCAGAGATTGCATCCGTGAAACAAAGTTTGTAGAATTTTGTGCTACCGGTACATCAATATGAATTGGGAATTGAACACCATCTTTTTGAAGTTCAGCTTTGGCTTTTTCAAGTTGCGCTTTCGCTTTATCCTTGTTATAAAGACCATCTTGACCATCTGCAAGGTTGATACCCTTCCATTGGTCTCCATAAGTAGTCAACTTATCTGCAACTACATTTCCGAAGTCTTTTCCATCTACTTGTACGAATGCAGGTGCAACATATGTATTACGGATAGCTGGTTTAGCAAATTCTTTACCATTGACTTGTGCTGAGTAGTTTTCACGGTTCAAGGCAAAAGTGATGGCCTGACGGAAATCTTTGTTCAAAATTGCTTTCTTAGTCGCAGTCTTTTCAGCATCTGATTTTTTAGCAGTGTGTTTGTAAGATTGACGATCAAGGTTAAAGCCAAGAACTGCTACACCTGATCCTGCTGGTGTAGTAAAGATATCGTCTTTATATTTTTTCTCTACAGTTGCAAAGTTTGAACTTGCAGGGAAAAGGCGAGCTTTTGTATAAGCACCATCAGAGAATCCACGTGCCAATGAATCTTGGTCTGATCCATCGTAATAAGTATATTTTACTTCTTTCAGGTGAACGTTTTTCTTATCCCAGTAGTTGTCATTCTTTTCAAATACAACAGATGATTTTGAAGTGATTGATTTAAGAAGGAAAGGTCCGTTTGCAAGGATTGACTTCACATCGTTTGGTTGACCAAAATCATCTCCCTTACTCTTCAAGAACTCTGTGCTTATTGGGAACAAAATTCCGTTAGTCGTTTTAGAGTTCCAGAAAGTTTCAGGTTTGTTCAATGTGTATTGAAGTGTGTAATCATCAACCGCTTTGACACCAACTTGGCTGAAGTCTGTGATTTTTCCTTGGACATAATCATCCAATCCTTTGACAGAACCTTGAACGAGTGGAAGAGTTTCCGATTTTTTATCAGCAGCGTGTTTCAAACCAGTCACGAAGTCTTTGGCAGTCACTTCGCCGTGTTCTTCACCATCCGCATCATACCATTTGACACCTTTACGAATCTTGTAGGTATAAGTCAAACCATCTTTAGAAACAGACCAGTCTTCCGCAAGTGAAGGTACAAGGTTACCGTATTTATCATTTTCTAACAAACCGTCTACCACATTTGTAGTGATGTCATGGGTAGCAGCTTTAGAAGAAATTGTATAGTCCAAAGTTGTTGGATCTGAAGTGTAGACATAACCATAGTTTTTGTCTTCGCCTGAGCTTGCTTTGCTAGTATTTGAACTAGAACATGCAGCTAACAATCCAGCTGCAAGGAGTGTTACTCCGGCAACTGCGAATACTTTACCTTTTTTCATAGGAATTCTCCAATAGTTTTTTTAGATTTGTTTAAGATTATATCACAAGTAGAAAAAAAAGTAAACTAAATTTTCTGAATATTCGTTTTATCACTATTCAAAAACCTTGCTATGACTGACTTTTTAGCCTAATTGATGATTTTACAATTTTCCATTAATCATTTGTATGATACAATAGAGAGGACTAAGCAACGAGGAAACAACTGTGAAAAAATTCTTTCTTTCTTTTTTAACCTTCATGCTGCTGTTATGCAGTTTACCTTATCAAGTCGTTCTGGCAGATGAGCTAGAACTTCCTGCTCAAAGTGCTATTGCTGTTGAAGCTGATACAGGTAAAATTTTATATGAAAAGGATTCAGAGAAAAAACGAGATGTGGGGGGACTATCTACACTCTTGACCACTTATCTGATTTTCGAAGCTATTCATGAAAAAAAACTTTCTCTAAAAGATCCTATCAAATTGTCTGAGAAAGCTCTGGCTTTAAATGATATCGAAGGTGCTGGTACTCTTCCTATGGAAGCGAACCAATATACGGTTGAACAGTTATTGACTGCTCTTTTAGTTGGAAATTCTAGTACTGCTGCCTTGGCCTTAGCTGAGAAAGTGGGGGGCTCTGAGAAAAGCTTCGTTGAAAAAATGAAGCAGAAACTTTCTGAATGGGGCATTCAATCTCCTCATTTAATTAATGCTACCGGATTAAATACTCAAACCATCAGCGGAGATCCTGACGGGAAAGGAGACGAAAATCAATTGAGTGCTTATGATATTGCTGTCATTGCCAAGCACTTACTCCAGGATTTTCCTGAAGTGACCAAATATACTTCAAAACCCACTGCTCTTTTTTCAAACACGCAGATTGAAAACCCCAACCTGATGCTAGAAGGCATGCCGAATTACCGGTCGGGAGTCGACGGCCTTCGGGTCAGCAACTCTACCAAAGGTGGTATCACATTTGCTGCATCAACGACGCAAAATGGCATCCACATGATCACGGTTGTCCTAGGAGTGGAGGCAGTTGACGGTGATCCATATGCACGTTTTGTGGCTACTTCTTCTCTGATGAACTACGTGGTACGAACCTTTGTTTCTTCCATTGTCGTCAAAGAAGGAGATCCCTACGGAAAAAGTAAGGCAACTGTCATGGACGGGAAGTCCGAGACTGTTTTAGCTGTTGCAAAAAAAGACTTCTATATCGTTGAAAAGCAAGGCAGTCAAGCGGAACCAAAAATTCAATTCAAGAGCAACCAAGAATCATTCCGAGCACCTGTCAAATCAGGCACAAATCTTGGAAAATTACACTACACTGATCCAGATAAAATCGGACGTGGCTACTTAGAAGATCAAGAGCCAACGGTCGATATGGTATCGGGAAGAACCATTGAGAAAAGCTTTTTCTTAAAGGTTTGGTGGAATGAATTTGTTCGTTATGTCAACGAAAAGCTATAAGCAAAAAAATCACAATGGAGTCAAATCCATTGTGATTTTATTTTGCTATTAAAACGAATTATCCTACAGATCCTTCCATTTCGTAGCTAATGAGTCGGTTTAACTCAACGGCATATTCCATTGGAAGTTCTTTTGTAAAGGGTTCTACAAATCCCATGACAATCATTTCTGTCGCTTCTGATTCAGACAGACCACGACTCATCAAATAATACAGTTGCTCTTCTGAGATTTTTGAAACTTTAGCTTCGTGCTCCAAAGCAACTTGTGAGTTGTGGATTTCATTAAATGGAATCGTATCTGATGCTGACAAATCATCCATAATAATGGTATCGCACTCGATATGAGAAACTGATTTCTTGGAATTTTTGTTAAAGGTTACTTGTCCACGGTAGTCTACCTTTCCGCCACCTTTCGCGATGGATTTGGATACGATAGACGAGCTAGTGTGAGGGGCATTGTGGATCATCTTGGCACCTGTATCTTGGTGTTGACCTGCATTCGCAAAGGCAATGGACAACATGGTCCCACGCGCTCCTTCTCCATCTAGATAAACAGATGGGTACTTCATGGTTGTCTTCGCTCCTAAGTTCCCGTCGATCCACTCAACTGTAGCATCTTTTTGAGCTTTGGCCCGCTTGGTGACCAAGTTGTAGACATTGTCAGACCAGTTTTGGATGGTCGTGTAGCGCATATAAGTACCATCCAAGGCAAAGATCTCAACAATCGCTGCATGGAGGCTATTGCTTGAATAGGTCGGTGCTGTACAGCCTTCCACATAGTGAACACTTGCTCCCTCATCCACGATAATCAAGGTACGCTCAAACTGACCTGTATTTTCGTTGTTGATACGGAAGTAAGTTTGAAGGGGGACGTCGACTTTTACGCCTTTTGGTACATAAATGAAGGTTCCACCAGACCAGACTGCTGAGTTGAGGGCAGCCAATTTGTTATCCGTTGGTGGCACTAACTTCGCAAAGTACTGTTTGAAAAGATCTGGATATTCTTTTAAGGCAGAATCGGTATCAGTAAAGATAATCCCCAACTTTTCAAACTCTTCTTTCATATTGTGGTAAACCACTTCTGATTCATACTGAGCAGAAGCCCCTGCTAAGTAAGCACGTTCTGCTTCAGGAATCCCGATACGCTCAAAGGTTTCCTTGATTTTCTCTGGAACTTCGTCCCATGAACGGGCAGGTTTATCCGAAGGTTTTTGATAATAGATCAAATCATCAAAGTCAATCTCTGATAGATCGGCTCCCCAGGTTTGCATGGGCATCTTTTTGAAGGTTTCAAAAGATTTCAAACGGAATTCGAGCATCCATTCGGGTTCATTTTTTGCTGCAGACAATTCACGAATAACCGCTTCATTCAATCCCTTCCCGGTAGAGAGAATGGGTTGAACATCATCGTGAAATCCAAATTTATATTCACCGAGATCAATTGGTTTCGGTTCGACTCTTTCTTCAGCCATAATTTCCTTTCTTTCTCTGTTTCTTCTTTTAACTATTTGCTACGTTCGATCGCTTTTTTAAGAGCATTCCAGGAGAGGGTCGCACATTTAATCCGTTGTGGGAATTTTGAGACTCCAGATAAGAAGGCTGCATCTCCCAACTCCTCTTGCCGAGGATCTGACTTCCCTTGGACCATTTCTGAAAAGACCTGCGCCAATTCTTCGACTTCCTCTTTTGTTTTTCCCATTACAGCATCCGTCATCATACTAGCTGAAGCGGTCGAGATCGTACATCCTGAATTAACAAAGGCGATATCTTCCACCCTGTCATTCTCATCAAATTTCACACTTAACTGGATCACATCTCCACAAGTTGGATTGTTGAGTTGGATCTGATCAACATCTTCAATTTGTCCTTGGTGGTGGGGGTGTTTTGAATGATCGGCTACGACCGCCATGTACAGCGAATCTAATTTAGAAAGTGCCATTGAAAAACTCCTTTGCTTTGATCAATGCCTCAATTAATTTATCACAGTCCGCTTTGGTGTTGTAGATATAAAAACTTGCTCTCGTTGTCGCTGGGACTTGTAGGTATTGAAGGAGCGGTTGTGCACAGTGGTGACCTGCACGAACGGCAATCCCTTCATAATCTAGTGCTGTTGCTAAGTCATGCGGATGGAGATCTCCTAGATTGAAGGAAATGACGCCAGAACGTTGGGCTAAGTCTTGGGAACCATAGATGGTCAAGCCTTCGATAGCCTGTAATTTTGGAAACACATAGGCAATCAATTCTTGCTCATGCGCTCCTACTTGGTCCATACCCAGCTCTTCTAAGTAATCGATTGCTGCACCAAGTCCAATTGCACCCGCCATATTAGGTGTTCCAGCTTCAAATTTCCAAGGCAATTCCTTCCAAGAGGCAGATTGTTCATAAACAAAGTCAATCATCTCGCCCCCAAACTCGATCGGAGACATTTGCTCTAAGATTTCTTCCTTCCCATAGAGGACACCAATCCCTGTTGGTGCAGCCATCTTATGGCCAGAAAAAGCAAAGAAATCCGCATCTAAGCCTTGTACATCAATGGCCATATGAGGGGTTGATTGAGCCCCATCTACGACCATGATCGCTCCAACTTCATGAGCTAATCGAGCAATTTCCTTGATCGGATTGACCACCCCTAAGACATTCGAAGCATGGGTGATGGAGACAAATTTTGTCTTCTCACTAAGCTTGCTCTTTAAGTCCTGCATATCCAGCAAGCCATCTTTTAGATAGACATAGACCAGTTTTGCTCCTGTCTTCTTGCAGGCTTGTTGCCAAGGAATGATGTTGGAGTGATGTTCCATGATGGAAATCAGGACCTCATTCCCTTCCTTTAGGACTTCTTCTGCGTAGCGTGCCACCCAGTTGAGTCCAGTCGTTGTCCCTCTTGTAAAGAGCACCTCCTTGGTTGATGAAGCGTTGATAAATTTTCTGACTTTCTCACGCACCGCCTCATAGGCTGCTGTCGCTCGTTCAGCCAAAGTATGAACTCCACGATGAACATTGGCGTTATCTTGCAAATAATAGTGATTAACGGCTTCAAGAACACGTTTAGGTTTTTGCGTCGTCGCTGCATTATCTAGATAAACCAAAGGCTCATCGTGAACTAGTTGATCGAGAATGGGAAAATCTTGAGCAATCGTATTTTTATCTAGCATCGTTTCTCCTTAGCGTTGAGATAACTTTTCTTCGATAGTCGCAATCATTTCATCACGTACTTCTTTAACTGGGATTTCAACAATAACAGATCCCAAGAAACCACGCACCACTAAGCGTTCTGCTGTGTGTTGATCCAGACCACGACTCATGAGGTAATACATATCTTCTGGGTCCACTTGACCGATCGATGCAGCATGACCTGCTGTGACGTCATTTTCATCAATTAAGAGGATTGGGTTGGCATCTGAACGCGCTTGATCCGATAACATCAAGACACGGCTTTCTTGCTGAGCATCTGCTCCTTTAGCTCCCTTGATGATATGACCAATTCCGTTGAAGGTCAAGGTTCCTTTTTCAAGAATAACCCCGTGTTGCAAGATATTTCCGATCGAGTTGCAACCAAAGTTGGTCACGCGGGTGTCAATTCCTTGTACCTGACGACCACTTGATAAGGCAACGACTTTCAAATCTGCATGACTTCCGTTTCCAACCAAGTCACTGTCAAAATCTGCAACCACGTTACCTTCGTTCATAACACCAATAGCCCAATCAATGCTGGCATCCTGTCCTAGTTTCCCACGTCGACTGATGTAGGCTGTGACATTTTCACCCAGACGGTCAATCGCCGCAAATTTCACTTGGGCACCTGAGCGAGCGATCACTTCAACCGTCACATTAGCAGTTGCTGTTGCTGAGCCTTCACCTTTTGATTCCAAACGTTCCAAATAGCTGAACTTGCTGTTTTTACCTGCGATAATCAAAATGTGCTTATTAAAAGGTACATCACTGTCGCTATCCTGGTAGAAAATGCCTTCGATTGGTTCTGAAATTTCGACATTGTCTGGAACATAAAGGACAGCCCCACTATTAAAATAAGCTGTGTGGTATGCTGCTAGTTTATCATCATCGTATTTAACCGAAGACATGAAGTAGTCTTCCACTACCTGCGGAATTTCTTCTAGGGCAGTATGGAAATCTGTGAAAAGGACTCCTTGGTCTGCCAAGGCTTGTGGCACCTGTTCAAATACAGTTTGAGTTCCAACTTGGACTAATTTTAAATTTGAATCGAGGGCTGTAAAATCAGGAACATTGGCAGAAGCCTCGCTTTCTGTGATCGTCCCATCCCCAAGATTCCAGCGGTGGAATTTGACGCGTTCAATGGCTGGTAATTCCAACTGATCGATCTTGTTAAAAGCTTTTTTTCGTAAATCCTGCAGCCAGCTTGGCTCAGCATGCAGTTCCGAAAAGAGGGTAATATTTTCAATACTCATTTTTTTCTCCTAATAAAGACACTATCTGTTTGATTTTATGACAACATTAGATCACTTGTCATCAGGTTATAGTTCTTCTTTATAGTCGTAACCGAGTTCTTCTGCGAGTTGGGCATAGCCTTCACGTTCCAAGCGTGCAGCCAATTCTGGCCCACCTGAAAGCACGACACGGCCTTCCATCATCACATGAACGACGTCAGGAGTAATATAGTTCAACAAACGTTGGTAGTGGGTAATAATCATAGCTCCAAAACCTTCACCCCGCATTGCATTAACCCCTTTAGATACGACCTTAAGAGCATCGATATCCAAACCAGAGTCAATTTCATCCAAAAGGGCAAATGTTGGTTCCAACATCAACAATTGAAGGATTTCATTGCGTTTTTTCTCACCACCAGAGAAGCCTTCGTTCAAATAGCGTTCTGCCATTTCTTCTTTCATGTTGAGCAGTTCCATCTTTTCATCCAATTTTTTGATGAAATCACGAATAGAGATCTTCTCGTCCTCTTCTTTACCAGCATTCATGGCTGCACGTAAAAATTCAGCATTGGTAATTCCTGGGATTTCTGAAGGGTATTGCATGGCAAGGAACAAGCCCATCCGTGCACGTTCGTCTACTTCCAATTCCAAGATGTTGACACCATCAAACAGAATCTCCCCTTTGGTTACTTCATAATTTGGGTTTCCCATAATGGCAGCTGACAGAGTAGATTTCCCTGTTCCGTTTGGTCCCATGATGGCTGCGATCTCACTAGTTTTTAGGGTCAGGTTTACACCTTTTAAAATTTCTTTGCCTTCAATTTCAACGTGAAGGTCTTTAATTTCTAATGTCGACATTGCTTTCCCTTTCTTTTTACTTTGAAGTCTAGAAGGTGCTCAAAGCATAGATTCCTTCATCACAAAGTATTTTTTTACCTTTCAAGTATATCAAAAAAAAGCCTAAATGGCTTTTCTTTTGATTAGAACTATTCTTATTTAGTTTTTTCTTTTCGTTTTTGACGAACTTCCTCCCGATAGGAGGAATTCCCTATATACCGCAAAACATTTAATAAAGGACTGTGACTCGGTCCTAGAACTCCGATTAATTCTGCTAACAGCTCTACTCCAAACAAGAGCCCGATCACAAGTAGGACGCCCCCAATGCGACTCGAGATGTTGAGTAAGAGAGAAATCAAGGAGAAGATCATCGAAATCCCATAGATCACAAGCACAGTTCCCCGATGCGTTAAGCCTAGGGAGAGTAGGCGGTGGTGTAAGTGATTGCGATCAGGTTTATAAAATTTTTGCCCAGACAGGGTCCGACGGATAATGGCTAAAAAGGTATCTGTAATCGGTACTCCCAAAATGATCATAGGAGTAACGACAGCAACTGCCGTTGAATTTTTCAAACCTTGCAAGGACAAGACAGAAATCATGAATCCGATAAACAAGGCACCCGTGTCTCCCAAATAGAGAATAGCAGTATGGTAGTTAAAAGGAAAGAAACCTGCGATGGACGCAACCAAGACAAAGATCGTCATGGTCAAAAAGAGATTGGGCACCGGCAGAAAGAAATAGGACACAATCCCCATTGTCACGAGAGAAATAATAGAGACCCCACTCACCAATCCATCTAGTCCATCAATCAGATTGACCGCATTGGTGATAGAAACGATCCAAATCACCGTCAAAAGATACGATAGCCATGGTTCAAAATGAAGTAAGGGACCACCGAAAGGAATCTTAAAATCATTCAGCCGAAAATCTGTCAAAAACCAGACCAGACTCGCCGCTAGCAGGATACCGATCATCTTTTTCTTGGCAGACAACTCTTTTACATCATCGATCAAGCCTGTGAGAGCGATAATCCATCCCGCTCCTACGACCGGCAAGGTATAGGAGAGGTAACTTTTGATTGGTGCGGCGGTGGATGTCAGCATAGGAATAAAGACGAGAGTCGCAATCGAAAAAGCGATCACAATAGACAGTCCACCCGCGCTTGGCATGGGTTTGGTATTGATCCGACGCGCATTCGGATAATCTACGGCATCAATCTTAAAGGAGAATAGGCGAACCAAGGGCGTCAATACCAAGGCAATCACAAAAGTCCCAATCAGCACCAGAACAAATTGCAAGGAAAAGGACATCATAAGCTAGCAACTTTCTTCAAATTCTCAATCGCACCAGACACCATTAATAAATGACCATGTTCCTGCAAAACTGCCCGTGTCACTTCTGAATCATCCGCATACTCCCGAATGATGGCAAGTAACCAGGTTGGATATTGATTTGGTTGATCCTCTGTATCGATCAAGACAGTTAAATAATAATCGGATCCCATTTTGTATAATTCAGAGGTATCCACTGGAAAGCTTACCGTTTTTGAAAAGACAACTGCTTGCTGGATATTTGAAAAACGCAAAATGTAATAAATATACTGACTTACTGGCGCTTCAGGTGTCGGATCTTGTTCTTGATTGTCACGTAACTCTTCTTGTTCCAAATGGTGAATAGCTTCTGCATCCCCTTTTGTCTTATCAGAGATTGTTTTTTCCAAGGTTTTGATAAATTCATCTGGCGTCATGCGCGACAACTCTTCCATATCAGGAAGATCTGACAAATCCTCAAAATCCAATTGTTGGTCAATTTTTGATTTGGTAACAAAAACATCCAATTTATCTGGTTTTGGTGTCACACGAAAACTCAGCATCCCGCTATCCAGGAAGCTTTCTGGCATTTCGAGCTCATCCAAAATGGCGTAGAAAAATTCTTCTGTTTTTTCTTGCGGGACAAGAAAATCAGCAATTTCCATCCCACGTTCTTCTAAGTCTTCTAGTTGGATTGTGATCTTAATAGTTGAATCACTAATTTGCTTCATCTTCATAGCATAACCTCATACTTCTAGTCTTACTATTATACTAAAAAATTGGATAGAATTCAAAAAAAGGATGCATAGAAAAGAGGTTGGGACAAAAGTCTCCAACCTCAAAAAACAATTTGATCGAGTTCAACCGTTCTATTAGAAAATGACACGGAGGAGTCCATACAATAACAAGATAGAACCAAGAACAATCCGGTATTTCCCAAAGACGGTGAAATCATGATTTTTCACATAATCTGTCAAGAAGCGGATAGCATACATACTAACCACAAAGGCTACTCCCATCGCTACCAGTAGAATAAAGAGTTGTCCCAGTGCAAGCGAATGCCCTCCTAGAACGAATTTCCCAACTTTTAAGAGACTTGCTCCAAACATAGCTGGAATTCCTAGATAAAAGGTAAATTCTGTCACGACTGGACGGCTAACACCATTGATCAAGCCACCTACAATCGTAGCACCTGAACGGCTTGTTCCTGGAAATAGCGATAAGACTTGGAAGAGTCCGATATAAAGAGCTGTTCGATAAGGAAGCTTACGCAATTCCGTCACTTCCGGCTCAACTTGTTCCCGTCTTTCTAGATAGATAAAGGCAATCCCGTATGTGATCAACATAATCGCAACGGAAATCGAATTGTGGAAATGCGCCTCAAACCAATCATCTAATTTAAAAACAAAGACAAGCGGGAGCGTTGCAACCGCAACTTTTGCCCATAATTGCCAAGTCCGCCGTACTTCGAGTGGAGATTTACCAGGTTTGAAGGGATACAATTTATCGAAATAAATCACCACAACCGCTAGGATCGCTCCCAATTGGATCACAACATTGAACATCTCCATAAAGGCTGGATCTTGATTTTTAAACTGCACAAAATCCTGTAGCAGAATCAAGTGACCTGTACTTGAGATCGGTAACCATTCTGTAATCCCCTCGACAATCCCAAAAAGAACCGCCTTGATTAATTCGATCAGAAACATCTTTTTCTCCTAAACTTACATTTGCTCTATTATATCATAATTCAATGGACTGGACCAGGCCCTCCGTACTAGAAAGGAAAGAGCGGCCAAGACCATTCTTAGTGCTACTTAGAAGGCACCAAAGCCTCCTCCGCCTCCTCCGCCAGAGAAGCCTCCTCCACTACCAGAAGAAACCGTGAAATGACTAGCTGTCGATGCTGTCGATCCATAAGTAGACATGGCATGACTTGAGTGGGTCACATCATGATAGAACGGAGTATAAACGAAGGCGTTTAAGGCTTGATTTTCTAGATGAATATTCCGAAGTTTCATAACCTTTGTGACCTGATCGGCTACACCATACAAGGCCGCATAGACCAATAAGCGATTCCATAGGACCAGAGACTGCAACTCTGCATCGTTGAGGTGGGCAATTTCTTTCAACATCCGACCAAAACTATCCCAGTAATAGCGTTGCTCAGCACCCGCAAGATTGACAACACCATCTCGTAGGCAGGCTTTAAAGACACCATTGAAGCGCACTGGCATAAACCAAAGTATGAGGATCCCTATCAAACAAGGAACAGAGAACCAACCCATCCCAAAGATGGCAAAGATTTCTGCTCCAAGGGCGATAAACCAAGCAGCCCAACCAAAGAAGAGACTTCGTCTAGCTTGCGCTTCTTCTTTTGCTTCTAAAGGGCGATAGTAGCTTGGCAAATGGAGATCTTCCACCTTGCGATGAACATCTCGGGCCACTTGGTTCACAGCCGTATCGAAACGAGCCTGAGCCTTACTTCCTAGTGAACGAATCGCATCTTGATCTGCTTTTTTGGCATGTTTGTATAGATCATCACTGAATTCATAATTCTCAAAGAGACGGTTAACAGGACAGGAAACTTGATCCCCAAAAGCCATATTCATAAAGGAGCGTTCAAAATCATCCACATGTCCATGAGACTTCCTGGTCAAAATTACTTCATTTCCTTGTTGCTCGTAAACAATCACTCCACGATCCATCAGATCCAGCAAAGTAGCTTGAAGCATTTTTTCAAATGTAAATACCGGCGGAGTTGCCTTCTCTTTATTGGTCGGGGAGGCCTCGTCTAATTCAGCTGAATAAACAACCGAACTCATAATCAGAGGTGCAATGTCCTGTGGAATCTCGTAAAGACGAGTATCGGTCGGATAGGTCACACCAGGCCAAATCATTTTTTTGAACCGATTGCGGCCCAAGAGAGAAAGAAGCCAGAGTGCAATAATGAAGGCTGGCAAGATCCAGTTCCAAAACATGCGTGTCCAGTATTTTTCCTGTTCAATTTTAGCTTGGTTCTTGTGAAATTCATCCAATTTGGTCAATCCTGTATTTCGACCAGAATCATACAAAGTAGTTAGGTCTGACTTCAACCAGTAACCATACAACTCCACAGCCTTTCCTTTGCCTAAGTTATAGAAAGTGGCAGAATAGATTCCATCTTCTTTCTTTACAGTCACATCCGGTCCCATAAAGGCTGTATGGATATACAGTTCCGACTGGGCATTGGCTGGTGCAAACTTAGGAATGACACGAAATTGAACTTCGTCCACCTTCTGATCGCCATCCGTAATTGGTTTCCAGTTCAACTGCAAGATATCCTTGTG
Organism: Streptococcus sp. S1; assembly: GCF_034137685.1. Lineage (NCBI taxonomy): Bacteria > Bacillati > Bacillota > Bacilli > Lactobacillales > Streptococcaceae > Streptococcus > Streptococcus dentalis. The sequence goes on from NZ_CP139418.1 coordinate 22,964, forward strand.
TGAATAAAGAAGATTTTTTAATTTCCATGTGACTTTTATTTTGACTGTATCTTGCGCTACACCACTGTTATAAATTTTCACTCGGTAGCCATCACCTAGATTCGTAATCTCGGGTTCTCTTTGAAGATCACGACCTTCCACCTCAACCTTTGGCGGTATCTCAATTGCAAACCCTTGTGGCATGTTGCCCGCAGTTCCTAGGCTAACATACTGCCCTCTATAAGAATCTTTGAAATAATAGACCAACTCCTCCTCATAGGTGGCATCATCCCAGGTGTCCAAGGTCAAGGTTCCACCATAGTAAAGTACATCATAAGATGGGCTAGATGCATGGACATTCTGACTGACAAAAAGGCAGGCCAGAAAGGTGAAAAAAACATACAAATACTTTTTCATTTGATCACGCTCCTTTGTATTATTATAGCATTTTTTAAATAAAAAGAGGACCATGTTTGAAATGCAACCCATTTTACTGTACAATAGGAAGAGTTAAAATAAGGAAGAGGAGAAAAAATGAAAAAAACATTATTCGCGCTCTTAACAGGGCTTTTCATTTGCCTAGGCATCACACAGGTAGCTCATGCAGATGACTATTTACGAATTGGAATGGAAGCTGCCTATGCTCCTTTCAACTGGACCCAAGAAGATGATGCAAATGGAGCTGTTAAAATTGACGGTACCAATCAATATGCTAATGGGTACGATGTCCAAATCGCCAAAAAAGTTGCTGAGGAGTTAGGTAAAAAACCTCTGATCGTAAAAACTTCTTGGAACGGTTTAATTCCAGCCCTCACTTCTGGTAAAATCGATATGATTATCGCTGGGATGAGTCCAACCGCTGAACGTAAAAAAGAGGTCGCCTTCTCCAAGAGCTACTATACCAGTGAACCGGTCATGCTCGTTCGTAAAGATGGAAACTATGCAAACGCCACTAGTCTAGATGACTTTAAGGATGCAAAAGTCACCTCTCAACAAGGGGTCTACCTCTATTCTCTCATTTCCCAACTCAAGGGTGCGAAACAAGAAACTGCAATGGGTGATTTTGCCCAGATGCGTCAAGCTTTAGAATCGGGTGTTATTGATGCCTATGTTTCTGAACGTCCCGAAGCCCTAACCGCCGAGTCCGCTAATTCTAAATTTAAGATGATTCAATTCAAAAAAGGATTTGTAGTTGGGGAAGAAGATGCGACTATCGCTATCGGGATGAAGAAGGGTGACACTAGAATTGACCAAGTCAATGCCGCACTAGCTAAAATTTCGTCTGAAGACCAAGTCAAACTCATGGATGATATGATTAAGAAGCAACCAGCTTCCAGTGATGCTAGCGATGATGAGCAGACTTTCTTCAGCCAAATGATGAAGATTTTGAAAGATAATGGACCACAGTTCTTACGTGGAACTGGTATGACCCTCCTCATCTCCATGACAGGGACCATCGCTGGATTGATTATCGGTTTGTTAATCGGTGTCTTCCGGACAGCTCCGAAGGCTAAAAATAAATTCCTTGCTGGATGCCAAACTGCCTTTGGTTGGTTCCTCAATGTCTACATTGAAATCTTCCGTGGAACTCCGATGATCGTTCAATCCATGGTCATTTTCTACGGTTCCGCCCAAGCCTTCAACATTTCCTTGGATCGTACCTGGGCCGCCATCTTTATCGTATCAATCAATACCGGAGCTTATATGAGTGAGATTGTTCGTGGTGGGATCTTAGCAGTGGATCCAGGTCAGTTTGAAGCAGCGACTGCTCTAGGAATGACCCATGGACAAACCATGCGCAAGGTCGTCCTTCCACAGGTTGTTCGCAATATCTTGCCAGCAACAGGGAATGAATTTGTTATTAACATCAAGGATACATCTGTTTTGAATGTTATCTCTGTAGTTGAACTGTACTTTACAGGAAATACGGTCGCAACTCAAAACTACCAATACTTCCCAACCTTTACGATCATCGCTGTGATTTACTTCGTTCTCACCTTTACCATCACACGAATTCTTCGCTACATCGAACGTCGCTTAGATTCTGATACTTATACTACAGGTGCCAATCAAATGCAAGTCAATGAGGTGAAATAATGGCAGAAAAAATTCTTGAAATCCAACATTTAAAAAAATCTTATGGTCAAAATGAGGTTTTGAAAGATATTTCCCTTACGGTTGAAAAAGGAGAGGTGATCTCCATCATCGGGAGCTCTGGTAGCGGAAAATCAACCTTCCTTCGCTCCATCAATCTTCTAGAGACTCCTACAGCTGGAGAGATTCTCTATCGTGGACAAAATGTTCTTGATCCTGAGTATGATCTTACTCACTACCGCGAGAAATTGGGAATGGTTTTCCAAAGCTTTAATCTCTTTGAAAATTTAAATGTCTTAGAAAATACGATCGTTGCACAAACAACCGTCCTCAAGCGTGATCGTGAAACCGCAGAAAAAATTGCCAAAGAAAACCTTGAAAAAGTCGGTATGGGCTCTCAATATTGGGCTGCTCGTCCGAAACAACTTTCAGGTGGTCAAAAGCAACGGGTTGCCATCGCACGTGCCCTTTCTATGGATCCTGATGCCATTCTCTTTGATGAACCAACTTCTGCCTTAGACCCAGAAATGGTGGGGGAAGTCTTGAAAATCATGCAGGACCTTGCAAAAGAAGGCCTCACCATGATTGTTGTAACCCACGAAATGGAATTTGCCCGCGATGTCTCTAGCCGGGTCATCTTCATGGACAAGGGAGTCATCGCTGAGCAAGGAGATCCAAAAGAAATCTTTAGCAATCCAAAAGAAGAACGGACCAAGGAATTCCTTCAACGCTTCTTGCATTAATCTCTTGAAACAGTTTGCTTACCAGTATGGAAGCAAGCTGTTTTTTGTATCGCTTCTGCTTTTGAGGCATCAAAAAAACCAGAGAGCAAACTCTCTGGTTTTCAATTGGAACAACAAATTAATCTTCGAATTTTTGATGATTTTTGTCATAAAAATCAATCAATCCAAGTGCCGTTTCAAACGAGATATTCTTCACTTTTGCACGTCCTTGAGCCAAGGCAATGATAGACATTTCACGGGCATTTGTTTCTTTGCTGATACGATACCCTGTTATTTTCTTATCACGTACCCATCCAACAACTGATTCTACTTTTTCAAAGTTCGATTTAGCCATGATCTTTCTCCTATATTATTATTTCCAATACTAATATAAATTTTTTTGCACATTTTGTCAACTAAAATCGCTGAAAATACGAACCTTTTTTAAAAAATGATAAATAGTTTACTTTGCTTTCAAGGCGGATAATATTTGTGTACGAATGTTTTCGACACCATCTGGGTTTGCTGGTAGGAAAATCGTATTATTCCCTTCTTTATCTGCAAAATTATTTAAGGTATCTAAGTACTGGTTGGTTAAGAGAATAGACATGATTTGTTCTTCAGTTAAGTCTACATTCGCACCTTTTAACTCTTTAATAGAGTCTGCCAATCCATCGACAATGGCTTTCCGTTGCTCGGCAATACCAACCCCGTGTAAACGGTCTTTTTCTGCCTCCGCTTCGGCAGCAGTAACGATCTTGATCTTGTCTGCTTCTGCCAATTCCTGAGCTGCCACGCGTTTTCTTTGCGCAGCATTGATCTCGTTCATGGATTGTTTCACTTCGGCATCTGGCTCAACTTTGGTGATCAAAGTTTTAACAATAATATATCCATAAGTTGACATTTCTTCTGCCACTTGTTTTTGAACTTCAAGGGCGATTTCATCTTTTTTCTCAAACAATTCATCCAAGGTCAACTTAGGCACAGAAGAACGAAGAGCATCTTCAATGTATGATTTAATCTGTGATTCTGGACGCATTAGTTTGTAGTAGGCATCCTTTACGTTGCTCTCGTTCACTCGGTATTGCGTCGCCACATTCATGGTAACGAATACGTTATCCTGAGTTTTTGTTTCAACCACGATCTCACTCTGCAAGACGCGCAATTGAACTCGTGCTGCAATTTTATCGATGCCAAAAGGTGCTCGCATATGAATGCCACTATCACTAATTTTTTGATAACGTCCGAAACGCTCGATGATGGCAACGGATTGTTGTTTCACCACATATAGTGAGCTGATCACAATGACTCCTGCAACCAGTAGCAAGAATAAAACAAAGATAATAAATCCTGGCATAAAAAGTTCCTCCTTTTAATTTACGCATATCATATCACAAGTCTTCATAAAAAAGCAATATATTCCATCAAAATATATTGCTTAAATAGTCGTTTGTTTCTGTATGATATTCAGACTAGCATATTATAGAGAGTTTCATTTCCGTTCAAATTAATGAAAGACGGATCAAAACGCTCAATACGGTTGACCAAGCCTGCATAGTCATGTTTATTAGCCAAAGTAACCCCAATCAAGACAGGACCTGTCCCCTTGCTGGCGCGTTTAATGTATTCAAAACGCGTGATATCATCATTTGGCCCTAAGATATCATTTACAAATTCGCGAAGGGCACCTGGACGTTGTGGGAAATTGATAATAAAGTAGTGTTTTACTCCATCGTAGATCAAGGCACGTTCTTCCATCTCAGGCATACGGTTGATGTCATTATTCCCACCTGAGATAATACAACAGATCGTTTTTCCCTTGATGTATTCGCGCAAGATTTCAAGGGATGCCACACTGGCAGCTCCCGCTGGTTCGGCTACGATCCCTTGCTTAGAATAAAGATCAATCAAAGTCTCTGAAATCAAACCTTCATCGACCCCAACCAGGGTTTCCACATGCTGGCGGGTTACTTCATAGGTCAATTGTCCCACCTTTTGTACGGCAATTCCGTCTGCAAACTTATCAATTTCTGGTAATTTGACGGGGCCTCCTGCTTCAAAGGCCGCCTTCATGGAGCGTGCTCCCTCGGCCTCTACCCCAATGACCTCAATCCGAGGATCCGTTTCTTTGATGTAGGCAGAAACACCTGAAATGAGGCCTCCTCCACCGACAGGAACAAGGACAGCATCAAAGGCAATCGACTCTTTCCGAGCATCCTCAAGGATTTCGTAGGCAACCGTCCCTTGACCAGCCTGTACGAATGGATTATCAAATGGGTCAATAAAGGTCCTTTTTTCTGCAAGTGTAAATTCTTGTGCTGCCTTCGCTGAAGCATCAAAAGTATCTCCGACCAACTTGATTGTTACATAATCCCCACCAAAGAAGCGGACTTGTCCAATCTTTTGTTGCGGTGTCGTAATGGGCATAAAAATAGTCGCTGGAATTTTCATCTCATTACATGTGTAAGCAACCCCTTGCGCATGGTTTCCCGCAGATGCACACACTACCCCACGTTCCCGCTCTTCTTTTGATAATTGAGAGATCGCAAAGTAGGCGCCACGAATCTTGAAAGAACGAACGCGTTGGGCATTTTCTTTTTTCAAATAAATCTTTGCCCCATATTTTTCAGATAAATAGTGGTCGTATTCAAGGGGCGTATTGACAACGACTCCACTTAATATTTTATGGGCCTTAGCCACATCTTTTGCTGTTATCATTTCATACCTCTGTTGCTGTGATTTGATGAAAAAAGCAAGCCAGGGTGTCCCAACTTGCTTAGTCTTCTACAGACAATTAGTTGTAGATTTTGAAGGCGTCATCGTCATTTTGACCAACGAACGGCATTGCTTTACGCAATTCAGCACCAACTTTTTCAATTTCAAGGTTAGCAGCTTGTTCGCGGTAAGCAGTTAATTTTGGACGTCCAGCTTTGTAGTCGTTAACAAAGTCGTTAGCGAAGTTACCATTTTGAATGTCAGTAAGAACAGCTTTCATATTTTCTTTCACTTGTTCAGTGATTACACGTGGGCCTGATACATAGTCACCGTATTCAGCAGTGTTAGAGATTGATTGACGCATTTTCTTGAAGCCACCTTCGTAGATCAAGTCCACAATCAATTTCATTTCATGAAGAACTTCAAAGTATGCTAATTCTGGAGCATAACCGGCTTCAGTCAATACTTCAAAACCAGCCTCGATGAGGGCAGTCAAACCACCACAAAGTACAGCTTGTTCTCCGAACAAATCTTCTTCCGTTTCTTCTTTGTAAGTTGTTTCAAGAAGACCAACGCGTGCCGCACCAACACCTTTACACCAGTCCATAGCGATATCTTTCGCATTACCAGTAGCATCTTGATAGACAGCGTAAAGTGCTGGTACACCAAATCCTTCAGTGTAAGTACGACGTACCAAGTGACCTGGTCCTTTTGGAGCACACATAAAGACATCGACATCTGCTGGAACCTTGATGAATTCGAAATGGATATTAAATCCATGCGCAAAACCAACCGCATTACCAGCTTCCAAGTTTGGCGCAATTTCTGTTTCGTACAATTCTTGTTGGATTTCATCTGGTGCCAAAATCATGATGACATCAGCCAATTTAGTCGCTTCTGCCACCGTATAGGTATCAAAGCCATCTTCTTTTGCTTTATCGAATGATTTCCCTGGGCGAACACCGATAATAACATCATGACCTGAGTCACGCAAATTTTGTGCGTGTGCATGTCCTTGAGAACCATAACCGATTACAGCAATTTTTTTACCAGTTAACGCTGCAACTTTAACATCTTTTTCGTATTCCATCTGAACTGCCATAAGTAAAATCTCTTTTCTATTTTAATTTGCCTTTTTAAGGCGGGGTTAACAATGTTAAGGCGAGAATTAATCTCGAGTAAATCCGGTTGCACCGGTGCGGGCAATGTTTTTAATCCCATAAGGTCGAATGACACGAATGAGGGCTTCGCTCTTTTCTGCATTTCCCGTCATTTGAACAGTAATCGAGCTTGGAGCTACGTCGACCACGGTTGCACGGAAAGGTTGAATAATGGCCAAGATTTCTGCCCGCTTCTCAGCTGGTGCAGAAACTTTCACCAAGATAACTTCGCGCTCCAAGTGTGGTTTATCCGTGATATCCCGGACACGGATCACATCCACCTGGCGGTTGAGCTGTTTGATGATTTGCTCCACTTCATCGTGCGAAGCAACATCAATGATAATGGTAATCCGCGATACATTAGGGTTTTCTGTTGCGCCAACAGAGATACTTTCGATATTGACTTGACGTCTCGACAAGACTCCTGTAAAGCGATTCAGAACACCTGAGCGGTTTTGAAGTTTGGCTGTTAACATTCTACGCATTAAACTTCACCCCCAACATCTCATGATTACTCTTACCAGCTGGTACCATCGGCAAGACATGCTCTTTCCGAGAAATGTCTACTTCGATGAACATTGGTACATCTTCTGTGATGACTTCCAAATCCTTCTCAAGAGTTTCAGGATTATCAAATTTATAATTCTTGATCCCGTATGCTTGCGCCATCAATTGGAAATCTGGAAGGCTATCAAAGACTGACTCTGACGTCCGACCATCATAGAAGGCTTCTTGCCATTGGCGGACCATCCCAAGCGAGTGGTTGTTGAGCATAACGACCTTGATCGGAACCTTATAAATATTTAATATCGCCAATTCTTGGTTGGTCATTTGGAAACCACCATCTCCGACAAAGAGAACAACTTCTTTATCTGGATTGGCAATTTTCGCTCCGATAGCTGCAGGAACACCGAATCCCATTGTTCCTAGACCACCAGATGTCACCAATTGTCGCTCATTTTGGTAAGGATAGTATTGAGCTGCCCACATTTGGTGTTGTCCAACGTCTGTGACGACAATAGCGTCCCCCTTGGTCAACTCTCCGATGCGTTCAATCACAGCTTGTGGCTGCACAACCCGTTCCTTCTTGTCGTATGAACGAACCCGGTTCTTATCTTGGGTCACCTTTTCGATCCATTTTTCTGTGTTGTTATGAACCGTCGGCTCTGCTAGCAACTGCTGTAAGGCCTTCTTTGCATCGCCAACGACAGGAATGTCAACAGCAATGATCTTCCCAATCTCTGCGGGATCAATATCGATATGGGCAACCTTAGCATTTTTAGCGAAAGTCTTTGGATTCCCTGTTAAACGGTCATCAAATCGACAACCAACACTGATCATGAAATCTGTCTCTGTCATAGCAATATTAGCTGCGAAGGATCCGTGCATTCCTCCCATCCCTAGGAAAAGAGGATGACTGGTCGCAATCGTTCCTTGACCTAACAGACTGGTCACTACTGGAATCTGATAGCGCTCTGCTAGAGCAATCAACTCTTTTGCCGCTCCAGCGTAACTTACCCCACCACCAGCAAGAAGAACTGGTTTTTTAGCCTTACTCAATTGCTTCAAAATCTTTTTGATCTGCAATTCATTGGGTTCAATGGTAGGTTGGTAGCTTGGAAGCTTCACACTTGGTTCATAGATGAAATCTGTCTCTAAAGCAGACACATCCTTTGGAAGGTCAATTACCACAGGGCCAGGACGGCCGGTCGTCGCAATATGGACAGCTTCGGTGATAATTCGCGGAATATCTGCCGTCTCACGTACTTGATAGTTGTACTTGGTGATGGGCATGGTAATTCCCACGATATCCGCTTCTTGGAAGGCGTCTTTCCCGATCCCAGCACGATTGACTTGGCCAGTGAAGACTAGTAAGGGAACGCTATCGCTCATAGCATCTGCAATCCCTGTAATGGCATTGGTCGCCCCCGGTCCGCTAGTGACGACTGCGACACCCAGCTTTCCAGTTGATTTAGCGTAGCCTTCAGCCTCATGCAAGCATCCTTGTTCATGACGACCCAAGATATGCTGGATACCCTCAAAGCTATAGATGGCATCGTATAAAGGCAAAACCGCTCCACCAGGATATCCAAAAATCGTATCAATGCCCAAATCACGCAGGGTTTCAAGAACGAGCTCTGAACCAGTTTTCGCAGTTTCTAAGGTAATTTTCTCCATGTCTCTCCTTTCCAGTACTTTGTATATCAAATTAGCATGCTACTATCATACCATTTTTAGAAAATATTTCAAGGAAAAATAGTAAATTTTCTGAATTTTCTATTCAAATCCAAAGAATGAGAGTTTTTCTAAAAATGCTACGTCTATCAGAAAAAAAGTCTCTAGGAAATCCTAGAAACTTTTCTTCCTTATAACCAACCCTTTTCTTGGGCGATCTTTGCCGCCTCGGTCCGGTTTTCCGCATCCAACTTGGTCAGAATGGCTGACATATAATTGCGGATGGTCCCGTTTGAGAGGAATAAACGATCAGCAATTTCTTGGTTAGAAGCCCCTTTTGCGACTTCTTTTAAAACTGCCTTTTCTTGAGGGCTTAGAGGATTGGGATGGGTCAAGATCCCTTCCATTAATTCAGGTGAATATTCTTTTTGCCCTGCTAATACTGCATGAAGAGTCGCCATCAAATCTGTGATGCGGCGTTCTTTTAAGACATAAGCATCGACTCCAGCCTTGAGAGCCCGCTCGAAATAGCCCGGGCGCTTAAAGGTGGTAACGATGACGACCTTGATCTGGGGTTGTTGACGTTTAGCCCACTCCAACACTTCTAACCCTGTTTTAATGGGCATTTCGATATCTAAAATCGCAATATCGACTGGATGTGTTTCGAGTAAACGAATGGCCTCTTGTCCATCGCCTGCCTGCAAGACATCTTCCACATCCTCTTGCAGGAGCAAGAGCTGGCAGAGAGCATCGCGCAACATACTTTGGTCTTCAGCAACTAATAAGCGCATCTTATTTCCTTTCTTGATAGGGGATCCGTATTTCTATCCGGGTCGGCTTGTGTTGTTGACTGATCTCCAGCTCTCCTCCCAACAAGGCAATCCGTTCGCGAATCGAGTGCAGGTCCTTGTCGGAAACTTTGTCAAAGCCGATGCCATTGTCTTCTGCGACCATTTCCACTCCTGTCTCGGTGGAGCGATAAGAGAGGAGAGCTTGCGTCGCTTTAGCGTGTTTGATCATATTGGTAGCTAATTCTAGAGATACCATAGCCAGAGCAGATTCTAGGATCGGCGAGATGCTGGCTGTATCAAGCTCGTTTTGAATCTCCACTTTTACTTGCGCCACTTCCAGCATTTGCTTGACGGTTTCTAGCTCTCTTGCCAAGGTTCGCTGCTTCAAGTTCTCGACAATCTCTCGGACTTGGTGCATGGACTCTTGACTGATGGCTTGAATCTCTTGCACCTGTTCCTGGGCCTTCTCAACCTGACCCAATGCTAAGAATTGATCAGCTAGGTCCGCCTTGACACTGAGCATGGCAAAGGTGTGTCCTAGACTGTCATGCAGATCACGACCAATCCGATGGCGCTCGTTTTCTGCCAGCAAGAGATTGATCTGGGCGTTTTGCTTGGCATGGTCAGCTTTCAACTCTTCCATCATCTCCATCCGAACCATACTAAAGGTCATAACCGCGATAAACAAAGAGACGATCAGGACAAAAAGCCAATCATTTTCTCTCATCTCCCTATTAAATAATAGCGCTCCAAAAAGGATCAGTAGTGATCCAACAGCCGTCCAAAGAAAGGGCGAGCGAAAATCGCGAATCCCAAAACGATAGATCAAAATATTGCTCAGATAATAGTAAAACCAACAAAAGCTAGTTCCAACAAAAAAGGTATTTCCTGCAATATACAGCAGAAGATAAATCCAAAAAAGCCAGGTCAGTTTCTTATTTTCAGTAATGAGGATTCCTAGATAGCTTATCATAAAGAAGATGGCTAAAAAGAAATGCCACCAGGGAATCTGCCCTAAGAAAATAGAAGCAAAGGGAAAGGCCATAAAGATTAAGCCTACGTAAAACATATGGTGAATATGTTTGAGTTTTTCAATCATGAACGAACCTCAGAATGACGACGATAGACAATAACAAGGGCAAACAAGGCCAGGCTAAACAAGGTTAAATAGACACTCGCAAAGACATTGACCTGTCCCTTGTTTAAAAAGGTCTTAATCAGTTCCATCAATTGATAGGTTGGAAGGCATTTGCCGATGGCTTGCATCCATTCTGGAAAGAGGCTAATAGGCATCCAAAGGCCACCCATGACAGCCAGTCCCATGTATAGGAGATTACCTACAACAGACATCAATTGACTAGAAGGAAGCAGGGTCAAGACCAGACCGATAGCTACAAAAGCTAGACTTCCTAGGATGAGAAGGAAGGCCGCTAAGACCCAATCCTGTAGGGACATATTCACATGCCGCACCACATGGCCCACGGTAAAGACAACTCCAATCGATAGGAGAAAATCGACAAAGAGACCCACAACCTTTATTAGATAATATTCTACCATAGATACGGGGGTATGGCGCAAGATTTTTTGCCAATTATTGAGTCGATCGGTTTCAAGAACCGTTGGAAAAGAAAATAGAGCCGTAGACATCATGGAAAAAGCCGTCATGGAGAGGAGATAATCCCTCATAAAGTGAGCGGGGGCCCCTGGCGTGTCCTGGTACATCCCTGAAAAGAAGAGATAAAAGGCCGTGGGCATCCCAATTGATAACAAGTAATAAATAGCTTGGCGACTGGTCAAATGCCACTCAACCACGCCGAGAGCTTTCATGCGTTTCATCTTCTCTACCTACTTCCTTTGTATTTTCAAAAATAGAATCCAATAAACTTCGATTGCTTACTTCGATTTCTTGGATCGAACATCCTTCTTCTTGTAATCGAGTCCACAAACGATTGGCATCACGTGTCACAATCTGAAGAGCATCGGGTTTAATGATTACTTCACTAACACCTTCCATCTCTGCTGCTAGAGCTTGGTAGCGCAAAGGCAAGGTGAAATGTTTTTCTACCTCTTCGCTTCTCATAGCGAGAGGCGTTGTATCCCGAAGTAAATGCCCCTGATGCAAGACTAGAATCCGATCAGCTGTATGCTCTACTTCCTCGATGTAATGGGAAGAATAGACAATGGTCACACCCTCTTCCTTTAAATGCCCAACAATCTCCCAGAAGCGTTGGCGAGTGGACGTATCCATTCCCGCAGTTGGCTCATCTAAGAAAAGTAAGCTAGGACGACCAATCAAGGTTAGAACAAAGGATAAGAGGCGCTTTTGACCACCAGACAACTTACTAGCCAATTGTTTCTTTTGTTCTGAGCTAAAACGTAATAAATCATCAATTTCTTCCCCTGTTAAGGGTTGGGGATAAATAGAGCGAAAGAAGTTGATCAGTTCCTGCACGGTTAACTTTTGAACGATGGCATTCTCTTGAGGGAGATAGGACACACTAGCCTTTAACTGAGGATGACCAGGTGCCTTCCCCTCTACTTCAATAATCCCAGAAGTCGCCTTCATATCTCCCAGAAGACAGTTCATCAAGGTTGTTTTCCCAGCTCCGTTTGGCCCGATCAAGGCCAGACAATCCCCTCGTTCCACTGTGAAAGAAAGATCTTCTAGGATCACCTTTCCTTTGATACTTTTGTTCAAGTTCTCTACTCTAATGACACTCATGAGACTCTCCTTTCAACCAAATCTGGCCAGCTGGAATGATGACAAAGGCAACCAAGGTCACTCCCCAAACCGTTTGGAAAAACCAGCTAGGAAAATGGGCAGAAAACCAGCCCGTCATCATCTCAGTTGCCCAAAGGAGCAAACACAAAACAGCTACCAATCCAATTTCAAGTTTCTTTTTCATTGCTCCATCTCCTTTTTAACAGCCTTGATCATTTTCAATCCTTCTTGAACCGCCCAGCTCATGATGCCAATCCCAGCAAATAATTCCCAAGGAAAATGGTAATAGAGACTATCATCCTTTGAAAAGATCAAATAGACGACCATCCCCACCACTGTTAACGTAAACACTTTATAGAACCATTGTTTCATTTTTCCTTACCTCTTACTTTCTGACTATATTATAGCGAAAGAAAATAACAGCCACTAGATAATTTTGTCACTGGCTCACATGACAAAAGTCACTAAAAAAAGCCAAGTGACTTCACTCGACTTTTTCTATTCTTCTTACTGACCTTCTTCTTTCATGCCATGCAATTTCAAGGCCTTGACCAAGGCATCTGCCTTCATATTCTTCAAGTTATTGAGACCGGCATCTTTAAAGTAAGAAATTTCTTCTAGAGACTTGGCGTCAATTAGGTTGATGTCAATCACACTAGTTGAGAGCAATTTTTTCTCTGGCGTGATTGTATACTCCAAACTAAAACCAGGAACAGTTTTTAACTTCTTGTAGTCTTCGTTTTGTTCCATCAAAGCTTGAATGGCTACTGTAAGTTCTTCAGGCGATTTCTCTGCTGCAATGGTCCCAAGTTGTTTGGGCAGATCAGCTGTCACTTCGATGCGAAGGTTTTCAACCTTATCTCCCTTAGATTTGATGATATCCCGGTGTTTTGTTCCATTGATATCTCCAACTAAGGTTGTGGTTTTTTCTTCATTTTTTACTTCTTTTTTAACAGAGGAACTGCTAGATGAGCTAGCGGTTGTAGTTTTCTTCGTTTGGGATTGCGAACAACCAGTCAATACCAAAATGGCTAGCCCAAGGGTTACAAAAAATTTCTTCATTTTTATAACTCTCCTTTCACATACTGATACCAGTATAACATATCGCGTCTTTCTTGTCTAAAAACTCCACTTCTCAAACCATTTCCTCCTCTTTTCAAGCTCTTCAATTTGAATAAAAATCTGATGAATATGAGACTTTTTGCAGAAACTCCTTTTTCTCACGAATAAAGCCTCAGTGGAGGGTTCACTTCAGTCTCAAATCCCTCTGAATCACGCTGCTTTCATAGAGAATCTCCTGGTTTTTCTATATACAAAAAAAGGTTCCGAAAGGAACCTTCTGTTCAATTATTCTACACTAAACAAGTATGGGTAGACGGGTTGGCCACCTTGGTGGATTTCCACTTCTACATCCTCATACTTCTCAGCAAGGACTTGGGCCAATTCATTTGCCAACTCCTCACTGCCGTCTTCACCGACATAGATGGTCACAATTTCACTATCTTCGTCCAACATATGAGCGAAGGTTTCTTCCAAGGTTTCCATCATATCTGGGTTTGAAACGACGATCTTACCATCGACCATTCCAAGATTATCATTTTCATGAATTTCAAGGCCATCAATAGTGGTATCGCGAACCGCTGTCGTCACACTACCAGACACAACATCGCCCAATGAAGCGCTCATGCGTTCGTAGTTTTCTTCGATCGATTTGCTCTCATCAAAGGCAAGAAGACTGGTCAATCCTTGAGGGATAGTCTTGGTCTCTACAACTGCTGCTGGTTGATCAATCACTTCTGCTGCAGATTGAGCGGCCATCAAGATATTTTTGTTGTTTGGCAAGATAATGATGTTGCGCGCATTCAACTCTTCAACCGCTTTAACAAAGTCTTCTGTTGATGGGTTCATGGTTTGACCACCAGAGATGATGTAATCCACCCCTTGCGCTTTAAAGATATCAGCCAATCCGTCACCCGCAACAACTGCGATGATGGCATATTCTTTTTCTTCAACTGGTTTGGCTTGACGTTCTTCTTTTTCAACTTGCGCTTCGTGTTGGTTGCGCATGTTGTCGACTTTGACCTTGACCAAGCTTCCGTACTTAAGACCTTCTTGCATGACAAGACCTGGATCTTCTGTATGGACGTGAACTTTGACAATCTCATCGTCATTCACCACCAATAGGGAATCCCCAAGGTTGTTCAAATAGTTACGGAATTCATCGTAATCGAAGTCTTTGACATAGGTTGGACCTTGTTTCAAAGCGACCATGATTTCTGTACAGTAACCAAACTTGATGTCTTCAGTAGCCACATGGCCAGCGACTGACTTGTGGTGTTCTGCATTAATCATTTCTGACATGGTTGCAGGTGTTGCTTGGAACTCTTCAGAAGCGATGAATTCACCTGTCAAGGCTGACAAGAATCCTTCATAGATGAAGACCAACCCTTGACCACCAGAGTCTACCACGCCAACTTCTTTCAAGACTGGCAACATATCTGGAGTCTTCGCAAGAGCTGTTTTAGCTCCTTCAAGAGCGGCACGCATAACTTCTACTGCATCGTTGGTAGATTCTGCTTTCTTCTTGGCCCCAATGGCTGCCCCACGAGAAACCGTCAAAATGGTTCCTTCAACCGGCTTCATAACGGCCTTATAAGCAACTTCTACACCAGACTGGAAGGCTGCTGCAAGTGCTGCTCCATCCAATTCTTCTTTGTCTTTGACACTTTGAGAAAATCCGCGGAACAATTGAGAAGTGATAACTCCTGAGTTCCCACGCGCCCCCATCAAGAGACCTTTAGCGAAGATCCCTGCTGCTTCTCCAACAGTTGAAGCAGAACGGTCAGATACTTCTTTGGCCCCATTTTCGATGGTCATTCCCATATTGGTTCCTGTGTCCCCGTCTGGTACAGGAAAGACGTTCAAAGAGTTTACATATTCCGCTTGTTTATTTAAGCGCGTAGCCCCCGCTTGAACCATTTCTTGAAATAAACTTGTAGTAATATTAGCCACGATTATTCTCCCACAATCTTGATATTTTGAATATAGACATTCACAGTATCCGTAGTGATTCCAAGTTGATTTTCCAAACTAAATTTCACACGTTCTTGAATATTTTTTGAGACTTCGCTAATCTTTGTTCCATAGCTCAAAACAGTGTAAACATCAACTGCGATAGTTCCTGCTTCCGTTGTTTTGACAACAACACCTTTAGAGAAGTTTTCTTTCCCTAGGAGGGCTTGGAAATTATCTTTGATCGCATTTTTGCTGGCCATTCCAACCACACCGAAGATTTCAGTAGCGGCACCGCCTACAACAGTTGCGATAACCTCATCAGTCAATTCAATTTGACCGTCCTTTGTATTGATTTTTACTGTCATAATTTCTACCTCAAAAGTATTTTATATTCTATTTTACCATAAAAGAGATCAACTGTAAAAGGGTAGGGACTATTCTTCTCCCACTGTGACAGCTGTCTCTAGAGAAAAAGAAAAGAACCTCTATGAGGTTCTATATTCTTTATTAAACGCGTTCTACTTTACCAGATTTCAATGCACGAGCTGAAGCCCAAACTTTTTTAGGTTTACCATCGATAAGGACAGTTACTTTTTGAAGGTTTGGTTTTACGGCACGTTTTGTTTGGTTCATAGCGTGTGAACGGTTGTTACCTGATACAGTCTTACGACCTGTGAAATAACATACTTTAGCCATTTCTGTGTTTCCTCCTATTAGATCTAATATAACGGATGTGCTAGCACCACATACCGTACTATATTACCAAAAAAAATCTCTCTTGGCAAGCTTTTGGCCAAAGTTTTTCATTTCCGACTTAAGAAAACGAATTCGCTCCCACATAGATAATTTCCAGATTTCCTAAGGAGACATCGCCTGTAATGTAGAAATCCTTGCTTGTCAAAGCACTTGGATTTTCCTGATGTTGGATCGCTGAGAGGGAATTATCCACATTAACATGGACGCGCCAATCACTTGGTACATAGAGGCTCAGACTCCCAAGGGAAACATCGACAACAAACTGAGCAGAAGGACCCTCGATGCGGCAATTGTCAAAATAAACCGATGCTTCTCCCATACTCACATCTGCACTTCCGCGGGTAAAGTGTTGGTCATTGAGATATTTTGTCACTGTTGAAAAAGTGACATCAATGTCATTGCCATCCGACTTACTCATGGACCCAGCAGAATAGGAAGCTAGGCGGGCTTTTGTTTTCTTAGAGGGTTTAAACAAAATGTTGAGCCCAATCACAGCGAGAATTGAGGAAAGGATGACAACTGAATTTGAAACTGGGAGGAAATGGTATTGCCCATTGAGACAAAAGAGGGCTAAAAGTCCATAGATGAAGCCCCAACCAAAATGGCGTTTTAAGAAACTAGAGAGGGACAGGACGGCAAGCAAGGTAACCCAAGCTAAGGTCCAGATGCTAATGTCCCATTTTACAAAATAGCCTTGTAAGAGGATTAAGGCTGCTAAAAGGATTAAGAATACTCCAATTAATTTTTTTCTCATGATATTACCTCATTTCATTTAGTCGTTCTTTTAAGAGTTGATAGTAGCGTCTAGATACGTGAACCTGCTTATGAGTCTGGTAGAAATTGACCGTGCTGGTCCCTGAAAAAGACTTTTCCAGAGAGTAGATCTGCTTTGCGTTGACAATGGTGGATTTGGATATCCGACAAAAGGCGATGGGAAGCAGCTCCTCCAACTCATAGAGCTTCTGCTTAACCTCATAGGCCTCGTCCTTGGTGTGCCCAAAAATCTTCTCCCCGTCCGTCTCAAAAAAGAGGATCGATGCCACATCCAGAAAATACTCACTTCGATCCTTGTAAAAGGCCAAAGGAGCAACCTTTTGTTCGAGGATTCTCTCTTGCAGCTGGGTCAACTCCGGGGTCAAGCGCGGAGCTCGAATCAAGATCTCAGGCTCGTCCATAGATGGATCCAATTCGATTCTAACTTTCATAAAACTCCTTTCCCAACGTTTTGATAGTACCATTATAACAGCTGTTGAAAACAAAACAAGGGCTTTTCAGTAAGCGGAACGTTTTCCCCATCAAGAGGTAGTTTTTGAGAAGTAAAAAAGCTGATCAAGTGACCAGCCTTTCTTTATTTATTGCTTTCCTTGTTCGGTAAAAGAAAACTAAGACCTACACAAGCGAGCACACCTGCTGTAATAACCAGGCCATTTGAGACCGACAAGAGATCGTAAATCGCATTTGCGATCATAAATGCGATCAAGGCGCAGATAACACTTGCCTTGTAATCTTTTTTTCAAGAGATTTTCAAGTGTAAAGAATGCAAATAAGAGAGCAGGAAATAGGGGCCAGATGTTCACATCGAGCTTTGGAAAACCAACCATTCCCATTGTGACAACCGCAAGAGCAGCCAAAATAAATCCAAGTCCAAGTAGTTTTTTCATCATATACCTCATTTTGATTATTCGGAAGTACTTCTTCCTTTGATGATTCTATGATAGCAGAGAGCCCCAACGGCGACAAGGACTTTTGACTAAGTGGTCAAAAAAGGTGCCTATGCGGTCAAAAAAAAGAGCGAGACCGAACGAATATGTGATCACCATCATTCGTCGTCTCGCTCCTTCAAAGCAGATTTTTTCTATGCCGATTGCAGGGATCGAACCTGTGACCTACGCGTTACGAGTGCGTTGCTCTACCAACTGAGCTAAATCGGCGATTACCTTCTTAGTATAGCACTCTGATAGCGGATGTCAAGCACTTTTAGTTGATCTTTTTAATCAGAATCTGACATGGATTCTGTGGATCCCATAGTTGCGGAAAAATCTCTAATTTTTTAAAACCAAGACTGCGATAAAAGACATTTGTTCGGTCATAATCTTTATTTGAACCTTCTGCGACTGTTTTGACCTGTAGGTAGTCCACTTGTTTGACTGCTTCTCTTTCTATAGTCGTAATTAATTCCCTTCCAATTCCTTGACCTTGGAATGATTTTTTCACGCCTAGACAGTCAATTTCAGCACAATCTTCACTCGAATATGATAAACCTATAAACCCTACTACATCACTTTCTTGATAAGCAGCCCAAACTCGTAAATCCTTAGCTCCTTCAATGTAGGCTTGCGTGCTTTCTGGTATTCCAAACCATTCTGGCAAATCCCTTAAAATCTCAGCGACAACTGCCATTTTTTGATCTTCACCCTTGACTTCTTTAATTACAAACATCATAAGTTCCTTTCTTGATTTTAGTCTTACTTTACCTCTTACGAACCAGCACTTTCGTAGGCATCCAATCCCCGGTCCCAAAGTTTGAGGGAAATAACAAAGAAAACAAGGGAAATCAGAATCAAACCACCAATTTTAAAGAGTCCATCCTTGTCCTGCAAGAAATAGCTGGCAGGATAGTAGGCCGTAAAGGCGAAAGGTACAATAAAGCTAATTAACCAACGAAGGAGCGAATTGTAAATAGAAATAGGATACTTGGCAAAATCATTAAACATATAGAAAATGTAAATCATGGCACCTGACTGCTTGGTCCAAAAAGCGATGCTGGCTGTAGCAATTTTCAAGGAAGTATAAATCAAGGTCGCAAAAGGAATACAAACTAGAAAAATCAGGAATTTTGGAAGAGTCCAAGCAATGCTAGTCGCCGTTGTCGCTAGTAAAATTCCACCGACCAAAAGTTCACCCAAGGCATCAATCTGAAAGGTCTCAACAAGGATGTGAAAGAGAGGATTGATAGGACGAGTCAGATACTTGTCAAACTCCCCTTTTCGAACTAGTCGTTGACCTAAAGCCCAGAGATTGTCAAAAAAGAGATGATCTAGTCCCTTTGGAATTAAGGAAAATCCATAGATAAAGGCAATTTCTTGAAAAGTCCAACTTTCTAGGGAGGGAATGTGTTGAAAGATGACATTGAGAAACAAGAGGTTTAGGCCTTGAGTCAGAAAGACTCCCAACACACCAACCACAAAATCAACTTTGTATTCCATGATTTGCTTGATGTATTGTCTAATAAAAATCAGATGCATGCGTTGATATTTTTTCATACTAACCTCCCTGAATGGTGATAAATGACTGGACTCGTTTCCAAATCAACTGAGACAAGCCCACCATCACTATAAGCCAGAAAAGCTGAAGCAAAAGTGCTTGAAGAATCTGACTGGCATCGTATTTCCCAACAATAATCATAACTGGAGTGTAAATCAAGGATGAAAATGGCAATAAGGAGAGAATATCTGAAACCACCTTTGGAAAAAACGTCAAGGGAATCAAACTGCCAGACATAAAGGCCACTATTGAAGTCTTGAGTAGATTGGAGCCCCATAAATTTTTAAATACAAAGGCTGAAAATCCAAAGCAGATATTAAAGAAAAAGTTAATCAGATAAGCCAGAGTTAAGCTAAAGAGATAAAGGACAGTTAATCCCAGCACTTCTACAATACCTTGCCCAGATAAGATTTTCATCAAAACAATGACACTTAAAAATGGCAGTCCAACAGAGATAAAAATCAACCACTTGGAGCCAAGTTCAGTGAAAAGGTAAGAGGCCGCAAAATGCACTGGTCTCAATAAGCGCATGATAATAGAGCCATCTTTTACCTCATCACCAATCATAAAGGAGCTATCAGACCTGGTCAAAAGATTGGTCACAAAACTCATGATGATGTAGAGGGTGATATCCGCCATACTGAAGCCCTGAATCAAAGGCTCCTGGGAGGAGTCAAAGACAGCCTTCCAGAGATAGAAAGCGACAAAAGCCCCCATGACATCACCAATCCGATAGAGAATAAAGTTAACTCGATAGCTAATCAACTCCTGAATCCCTGCATTGATAAAGGGTTTATAACGTCTCCACAATTTGACCATCTTAGAGCTCCTTTCGATAGAAGCGACGGATAATATCTTCAATATCTGTATCTACCATCTTCAAATCACGAACTTCAAAATCAGATAAGGTTTGCTTGATAATATCGGCCGACTGGTAGAGGGAACTATCGAATTCAATATTGAGAGTATTTCCTTGTCTATCAATGGACATATCAGGCAAGCCCTCATAATGAGAGACTAGATGATTTTGACCTGGCGTCAGGTCAAAGGAGAGAGTCTTCATCTTGCCAAAGGTTTCCTTGAGCTGGCTAACCGTCCCATCAAAAATCTCTTGCCCCTTGTCAATCATAAAAATCCGATCACAGAGTTGCTCAATATCACTCAAATCATGAGTAGTCAAGAGAATAGTTGTCTTTTCCTCTTGATTGATCTGAGTAATGGCCCGACGAATGTTATCCTTGACCGAAACGTCTAAACCAATGGTCGGCTCATCTAAAAAGAGAACTTTGGGATTGTGAAGCAAGGAAGCTGCAATATCCGCCCGCATCCGTTGCCCAAGTGAAAGAGTTCGCACGGGGTCCTTGATAAAATCCTTCAAATCCAAAACTTCATTCAAAAAGTCCATGCGCTTATGGAAAAGCGAGTCCGGTACATCGTAAATTTCCTTCAAGACCGTGTAGGTCTCTTGCAGTGCCAAATCCCACCATAGCTGGGTGCGTTGTCCGAAAACGACTCCAATATCCTTGACATAATCTTGTCGATTATCTTGTGGAATCTTGCCGTTAATCCGACAAAAACCAGATGTCGGTTTTAAAATCCCTGTCAGCATTTTGATGGTGGTCGACTTCCCAGCACCATTTGCCCCGATAAATCCTAGAATCTGCCCCTTTGGAACTTCAAAAGTTAAATCCTTGACCGCTTCAAAGGTCTGCTTTTCAGGATGAATAAAGGAGCGCAAGGCCCCCTTTAACCCCGGCTCCTTAACTGTCTTCACAAAATTTTTCCGAAGATGTTGCACTTCTATCATTGCCATATCTATCTCCCTATCGTAAGAAGCAACATTGTATTTTTGACTACAAATATTCTAAATCCTTACTTTCTACACTTACTCAATATTATTACAGAAGGCTTTATACCAACCTATTATAATCCAATAAAAAAAGGAATGCAAGCGTTTGCTTATAGATTATGAAATTAGAAATTTCTCTCTTGAAATAATGCTTTTGAGTCAGAAATTCTGGTTTAATAGTTTCCTTAAAACACCAAAAAACCTGCCCTTAGGGGCGGGCTTATTGTTAAGAAAAAGAATTTTTTTAATCGAGAAAATTAACGATTCTACTGTTAATCCTTCAGCATTTAATTATTATCATCAGTCTCAATGGATTTTTAAGCCCTCAATTATTCTCTAAAAATTCTTTAATACGAGAAACAATAGCATCGCTTTGATAATGATAGAGGTCGTGAGGCGCATCCATATAGTCGACTTGAACATTAGACTGGTCGCTTGCAAATCTCTCTGCATAACGTTGCCACTCTGATTGGCTAAAGCTGGTTCCCTCCCCATTTGAAACCAAGAGAAGTACAGGGATTTTGGGATCAATGGTAAATTTACTAACCTTTTGGGCATTTTTCTTTACAGTTCGGGTCTCATTGAGCATAGCCGTCGACAGCAACTGCTTGTAAGCTAAAAATCGGTATTGCTGACGCTCACTTTTAGTCAAGTCAGAATTCTTCAGGTAAACAGACTCAGGGAAATAACGGAGCAGGCCAATCTTACTCGTCCAATAGGCTAAGGTTATAAGAGTTGGGTGTTCTTTTAAATCTTCATAGCTCGCTGGCAAAGCCCAATCCAGGCCAATCAAAGCCTTCACTTCATTTGGATATTTCTCTTGCCAAGCAAGACTCTCTAAACTAGCCATAGAATGCGAAATAATCACATAAGGACCTGAAACATGAGCTTGCGCCAAAGCTTGACGGGTTTCAGAAAGGACCTCCATCACATCTCTTGAACGATCACTATCTTCGCTAAAACCATATCCTGCTCGCTCCACGACAACAACTTTGTATTTTTTGGATAGGGAATCTGATAGATCCTTAAAGTCTAAAATCGGAGAGGCGATACCTGCACCGGAAAGAAAAACGATTATTTGAGGCCCTTCTCCTTTAACAGAGACATTCATTCGATGTCCATTGACTGTAACTTGTTTACCAATGGGTGTGAGAAGCTTACTTTCATTTCGTAAACTGAATTGATGAAAAACAAATGTAGCACCTAAAAAGAGCAGGAGAAAGCCACAAACGATCCAGCTCCACAGTTTGAATTTTTTCATAGGCATATTGTACAAGTTTTAGAGTGTTTTAGCAATACAAATAAGATATTTTTATTGCAATAATAAAAGAGATAAATAATAACCTCCAAGTCTACAAAAAGGCTTATCCTTACGGATAAACCTCTGGTTAATTTATAATCTATTTATATTCAGTAAAAATTAATCTAGCATTATCACTTGGTAAATCAGGATCAGAGTTATATAAACTAGTTGAAATTATATCTCCGTCTTCTAATTTCACGACAACATCTTGATTACCAGAATTTAGAGTTTGTTCTTTCTTTTTTTTCGTTGAATTATTATAAATATCAATTGACCAACCTAAATTATCAAATTCAGGATCTAGCTTCACATTCGTGCTCAGTTTATACGTACCAGCTTTAATATCACGCCCCACTACATACTCTCCAATTCCCGCTTCATTACTCATTTCTACTTTTTCTGGTACTGCATTAAACTTAATCTTGGAAATATTACTAAAATCCAATGTATCACCCTCAAATAAAATAATCCTGATTTTTGAAGGATAATCGGTTGATGTTCCTGGTGCACCTGCTACCCAATTAATAAACAGTGAAAAAGGATCCTTTCTATTTCCAAAAATATTTCCTGATCCTCCTGTTATTTCCAAATCATAAATACCAGGTTTTACATCTCCGTTCTCACCCACAACAACATCTCCGGTGACATAGATTTCTTCTGTTGATTTCGATTGTTTTGCTAACAAATTCATCTCTTCTAAACGCGAGTTCTCTTTAGTAACATCTTTCATTGACGAATTCTTTTCAGACTTAGGTGTCGAATCCGATTTTACCGTTGGATTCTTTTCAGGCAAAGCAGTATCTTTCGATACATTATTAGTATGACAAGCCGTTAGCAACGAGCCAGCGATTAAAACTGTTAACAATAATTTAGTGTTTTTCATATTCACACTACCTCCTATATACCTAAAACTTAATTTCATTTTATCACAACCTATTACAAAAGTAAATATATTAACTTCTTTATATAACCATGGATTGATTTTAACTTACTAATCTATTCATTTAACATTAATCAGATAAAATGAATATAAAATCAAAAAAGGCTTATCCTTGCGGATAAACCTCTGGTTAATAACATTTCAAAGCTAAATTAAGCTTTGCCTTCTGAACCGAATACGTCGATACGTTCTTCAACAGCTGCTGTAATTGCTTCGAAACCTGGTTTCAAGAATTTACGTGGGTCGAAGAGTTTCTTCTTATCGTATTCTGCTTCGTTTGCATCGTATTCACGTACGAATTGACGAGTAGCATTTGCAAATGCGATTTGGCATTCAGTGTTAACGTTAACTTTTGCAACACCAAGTTTGATAGCTGCTTGGATTTGATCATCAGGGATACCTGATCCACCGTGCAATACGATTGGGAATCCTGGAACAGCTTCAGTCAATTTTTGCAAGTGGTCAAGGTGAAGACCTTTCCAGTTTGCTGGGTAAGGACCGTGGATGTTACCGATACCTGCAGCCAAGAAGTCGATTCCTGTAGCAACCATTGCTTTAGCATCTTCGATTGGTGCCAATTCACCGTCACCGATGATACCGTCTTCTTCACCACCGATAGTACCAACTTCAGCTTCTACTGAGATACCTTTAGCATGAGCTTTTTCAACGACATCTTTCGCCAATTTAAGGTTTTCTTCAACTGGAAGGTGTGAACCGTCAAACATGATTGAAGTGTAACCAGCTTCGATACATTCAAGAGCATCGTCGTAGTGACCATGGTCAAGGTGAATAGCAACTGGTACAGTAATACCCATTGATTCTACAAGGTTTTCAATAAGGGCTTTACATACTTTGTAACCACCCATGTATTTAGCAGCACCCATAGAAGTTTGGATAAGTACTGGAGCTTTCTTAGCTTCTGCTGCACGCAAGATAGCTTGAGTCCACTCAAGGTTGTTTGTGTTAAATCCACCAACTGCATAACCATTGTCACGAGCTGCTTGGACAAATTTTTCTGCTGAAACGATTGCCATTTGTTATAGGCCTCCTATAAATTTTTGTGGGGTTAATCCCACTTACATTGTTTATTTTATCACTTTTTAGATGAAATTGCTAGCTTTTCCTGTAGCTTTAAGCGATTTCTTCCGATAAATAGGACGGAATCTCCTATCTCCTAAGACTCTCATCCTAGCAAACAAGTAAAAGAAGGGGACTTACACCCCCTTCAATTCTCTTCTTTAAATTTTTTTAGTGAAAGGAGAAAGGCAATCCCGCAAATCACAAGGGATACCGCTGCAACCCATTGAGAATAGAAATAAGCAGCAAATAACTGACTGTCGGTAAATATTTTTCCAAGAAGTCCGTTTAGCACTCCCTCAAGAAAGGGAATATTCTCACACACTGCAAGGATTGACGCAAGAAAGAGTATACTGCCTGCTATCAGAAAAAGATGAAGAATCCATTTTTTGATTCTTTTTTTATCTCTGAGCAGATACTTAGAAGCAATCGCCACTAAAAAAATGAAAACATTCCATATGTTTAAGGCGATAAAATATCTAAAAGTATCCTTGTATGCACCTATCCCCATCGCTAAAATCAGGATAGGACCGAAAAAATTAATGGCACTTCCCAATAGTGCAAAAAGGCCATCGGCCAATACCAGATCCTTTTTCTTCATGTTCTCACCTCATCTCACACCTATTCTACCACAAAGAAATTTGAAAACAAAAAAAGATAGCCGAAGCTATCTTGATCCGATGCGGAGAGAGGGACTTGAACCCTCACGACCTAAAGCGGTCACAGGATCCTTAGTCCTGCGCGTCTGCCAATTCCGCCATCCCCGCGATTGAGTACCTTACTAGTATATCAATCTTCTACTTTCTTGTCAAGATTTTTTTCAAACTTTTTTCAGAGTTTGTCATTTTTTCACAAAAAGGGAGCAGGTCCTTCGACCTGCTCCCTTGATTTTTATTTGCTATCGTGGTTTTCAACTGCCGCTGTGATAAAGGCTGTGTAAAGTCCTTCTGGGCGGTTTGGACGGCTTGACAATTCTGGGTGGTATTGGCAAGCAACAAAGAATTTGTTTTCTGGGATTTCAACGATTTCGACCAAACGGTTGTCTGGTGAAACGCCTGAGAAGACAAATCCTGCTTCTTCGAACTGTTCACGGAAAGCATTGTTAAACTCATAACGGTGACGGTGGCGACGTTGTACCACTTCTTGATTGTCATAGGCAGCTGCTGCTTTTGATCCTCGTTTGAGTTTAGAAGGGTAAAGACCGAGACGGAGCGTTCCACCCATGTCTTCCACATCGATTTGGTCCCGCATGATATCGATAATTGGATACTTGGTTTCTGGATCCAATTCGGATGAATTAGCCCCTTCCAAACCTAAAACGTGACGGGCAAATTCGATACAGGTTAACTGC
This sequence comes from Streptococcus sp. S1, assembly GCF_034137685.1. Lineage (NCBI taxonomy): Bacteria > Bacillati > Bacillota > Bacilli > Lactobacillales > Streptococcaceae > Streptococcus > Streptococcus dentalis. Next base: position 48,877 of record NZ_CP139418.1, read on the forward strand.
ATACCCAAGCAGACACCCAACATTGGGACGTCTTGTTCACGCGCATACTTGATGGCTTGAATTTTGCCTTCTGTTCCCCGTTGACCAAAACCACCTGGGACGATGATTCCATCCGCATCTCCAAGGAGTTCTGCCACATTTTCAGCTGTCACATCATTGGCATTGACCCAATTAATCTTGACTTCTGCATCATTGGCATACCCTGAGTGCTTCAAGGCCTCAACGACAGAAATGTAGGCATCTTGCAATTCTACGTATTTTCCAACCAAGGAAATCTTGACCTGTTTCTTGAGGTTCATGACCTTGTCGACCATCGCAGACCATTCTGTCATATCTGCTGCAGGAACATCCAATTTCAAATGGTCACAAACGATTTGGTCCATATTTTGTGCTTGCAAGTTCAATGGGATTTGGTACAAATGTTCCACATCCAGTGATTCGATGACAGCTTCTGGTGCGACATCACAGAATTGAGCCAACTTGTTCTTAATTCCTTGACCAGCTGGTTTTTCTGTACGGATGACCAACATATTTGGTTGAATCCCAAGACCACGCAATTCTTTCACAGAGTGTTGCGTCGGCTTGGTTTTCATTTCTCCCGCAGCCTTTAAGTAAGGAAGAAGGGTGGTGTGGATGTACATAACATTTTCAGCACCAACATCTGCCTTCATTTGACGAAGAGCTTCAAGGAATGGAAGGGATTCAATGTCTCCAACTGTTCCCCCGACTTCTGTGATGATGACATCTGAATCCGTCGTCGTCGCTGCTCGTTTGATCTTTTCTTTCAAAGCATCTGTGATATGAGGAATAACCTGTACAGTCGCGCCCAAGTATTCTCCACGACGTTCCTTTCGAAGGACTTCGCTATAAATTTTCCCTGTTGTCACATTTGAGTACTTATTCAGATTAATATCAATGAAGCGTTCATAGTGACCAAGGTCCAAGTCTGTCTCTGCGCCATCGTCTGTGACAAATACTTCCCCGTGTTGGTAAGGACTCATCGTCCCTGGGTCAATATTGATATAAGGGTCAAATTTTTGGATGGTCACTTTCAATCCACGATTTTTGAGCAAGCGACCAAGACTTGCTGCGACAATCCCTTTCCCGATGGATGATACGACACCACCCGTGACAAAAATATATTTTGTTGACATGTGCTTTCCTCTTCTTCTAATGTTGTAGAGGCCATTCCTCTTTGCAGAAAAAACAAAAATAGCTCCCTAATCCTTAGGGAGCTCCGACCTCAAAATGAGGTGCCCGAACAATATCTTACCGCAAATGGTCTACTTTGTCAAATTGAAAATTTCATGAAAATAATTTTCGCTGTTTACACGACCTTTTCCACTCCATTTTGTGTGACGAGAAATTTCTCAAATTGAAGCTGAGGCATGCAAAGAGCAAGGTCCTTGTGGATTCGTTCTAGCGCTTCTAAACGCATCTCGACTGACGTCTCGGTATTTCCTTGGATGACAAAGAGGGCGTTTTGCGTAGTCTCCTCAAATTTGTAATGGTCACTATCGCGTACATCCAACCAAGCCAGAACTCCTTTTTGATCCCGGTAGACAGGATCTGTCGGTGCGACATGTTTTTCACTAGAAAGGATAGGGAGGAAGAGATCGTCTCTTTGACTCACTGTAAATTCAATCGGTCCCTCAATCTTATCTAGGTCATGTCCTCCAATTGCGAGAAAGGACTTCAGAGATTCGACATTATAGATATCGATGATGCTATTGATCTGAGGAAGAGCTCCTCGATGCTGGATGTTTCGGATAAGAGCTAGGACTGTTGGGGGATTTTTCTTGATGCTACGCCCTACTTTTTGCAAGAGGTCTGTATACCCTTTGATGACAGGAGATGCCACTACTTCTTCTGTCTGACACTGGAGCGCCCATTGTTCAAGCTCTTTCTTCTTTTCAAGAAAAGAAGGGGGCAAAACTGCTTGAGGATCCACATTTCTAGCAATTCCGACCACAACTGTATCAATACCAAGAGCTACTAAACTTTGATCTAAACGAAAGTCCATCTGGAACACCTCCTATTTGGGAAACCTTACACGTTTATCATATACCATTTCGCCACTTTTTTCAATGCAAACAAAAAGAGAGTGGGACAGAAATCGGTCATTCGTTAGAACTCGATTTCGTCGTTCCACCTCCGCACAGTTGAGTAGGGCTGTAAAAGCTGATGAAAGCAGCGTAGTAGAGCCCACTCAACCACTGCGTCTTGCTCGACAATCCAAAAACAATTGAGAGGCTAGGACTTTTGTCCCAGCCTCTTCTTATGATTTATTCTTCTTCCTCGTCTTCAGAATCCTCTTCTTCGTCGTCTTCTTCGCTTAATTCAACTTCCTCACCCAAATCATCTGGTACGATTTCATTGATTTCAGCATCGTAAGCTTCGACTTCACTCTTTTCATCATCTGGATTTTCTTCATCGTATGAAAGAGCTGGATCTGCTTCGTAAACTTCTTCATCTTCTGGATCATCGTCGTTGTAGTCGATCGCATCTTCGTCTCCATCCATGAAGGCATTGACACGTTTTTTCTTCCGTTTCTTAGGAGTTTCATCTTCGTCTGTTTCTTCAATAGCGATGATTTCTTCGTCAACTTCATCGATGGCATACCATGAACGAAGACCCCATTTGTTATCTCCAAGTGGGATAAAGCTTCCATCTACATTCAATTCTGTGTAGAACAATGGAAGAGCTTCACGGATCTCGCTGTTTGATTTTTCAAGGTAATTTTGAATTTCATTTACAAGATCGCTAAAGTACATTTCATGGTCACGTCCGCGTAATTCCAAAATCGCACGCGCCACTTCAATCATAGAAAGTTCACTTTTTTCTTGTCCAGCAAATACTTCTAATTCCAAGGGTAAATCTCCTTATGTTTCATTTCCTAAATGGAGAAGGATCCGGTCTTCAACCTCATCCTATCCTCAATGATAGATTGAAAACTTCTCGTCACTAAATCTATCACGCATTTTATCGTTACACTCTATTGTACGATAAATTTCCCCTTTCGTCAAAGGAAAATTCCAGGATTCTCCATGAAATCAAAAAAAAGAAGAGCCTCACGGCTCTTCTTTTTTATCTCAATTATTTTACTTTTGCTGTGCTTGTGATTACGTTCACTGCTTTCTTCACTGTGATGTCATGTTTCAACATTTCTGGTGAAAGAAGGTTGCGAACTTGTTCAACTGGCATGTTGTAATCTGCTGCCAATTGTTCGATTTCAGCGTTGATTTCTTCTTCAGTTGCTTCGAAGCCTTCTGCTTTCGCTACTGCTTCAACCACAAGGTTTGTCTTCGTACGGCTTTCAGCTTCTGCTTCGTATTGTTTGTGAAGATCTTCTTGAGTTGTTCCAGTGATTTGGAAGTACATTTCAGGTGAGATACCTTGACGTTGCATGTTTCCAAGGAACTCGTTGATTGAACGGTGTACTTCTTCGTGGATCATTTCTTCTGGAAGGTCAACGATTTCAGCGTTTTCAACGGCAAGATCGATTGCTGCTGCTTCTACTGCATCGTTGTATGCTTCTTCTTTAGCTGCTGCCAATTCTTTGCGGTATTTTTCTTTCAATTCAGCAAGAGTTTCAACTTCTTCGTCGATGTCTTTTGCCAATTCATCGTCAAGAGCTGGTACTTCTTTTGCTTTTACTTCGTGGATCGTTGTCACGAATTTCGCTTCTTTACCTGCAAGGTCAGCTGCTTGGTAGTCTTCTGGGAATGTTACGATCACGTCAACTGTTTCACCAGCAGAGTGTCCAACCAATTGGTCTTCGAAACCTGGGATGAATTGACCTGAACCAAGTCCAAGTGAGAAGTTGTCACCTTTACCACCGTCGAATTCAACACCGTCGATAGAACCTACGAAGTCGATCACAACTGTGTCACCTTCTGCTGCAGCACCTTCTTTAACAACCAATTCAGCCAAGTTGTTGCGTTCGCGTTCGATACGAGCATCCACATCAGCGTCTGTTACTTCTTTAGAAACTTCTACTGATACTTCAAGGTCTTTGTAAGCACCCAATTTTACTTCAGGTTTTGTTACAACAGCTGCTGTCAATGTCCAGTCTTGACCTTTTTCCATAGATACAACATCGAAAGTTGGTTGTGCTACAACTTCGATTCCAGCTTCTTTAACAGCTGCTTCATACGCTGCTGGAAGAAGATCGTTCAAAGCATCTTGGTAAAGAGCTTCTTCACCAAAACGTTGGTTGAAGATTGGACGTGGAATATGACCTTTACGGAATCCAGGTACGTTCAAAGTTTTCTTAACTGACTCAAACACACGGTCCAAAGCAGGTTTGATTTGCTCTTGGCTGATTGTGAAAGTCAATACACCGTGGTTAGTTTCTTTGTTTTCAAATGATACAGACATTCTGTCTCTCCTTAAAATAATATAGTCATTCCTTATAATTTTACCACAAAACTTTGAAATTGCAAGTTTTAAAACGTTTTTGCCTCTCTTTTCATCCAAAAAAACTAGCCCTTAAAAGCTAGTTCTGATTATGATTTTCGGATGGGATCATCGAGGTAGAGAGCACGGGCGCCGCCGATCAATTTTGGCCGACTGGCGAGGGCTGTGACATGGGCTTCACCTAGTTCACGCAAGATAGGGCGAATTGGAACTTGCACATGTTTGACATGCATCCCCACGGAGGTATCTCCGATGTCTAACCCCGCTTGAGCTGTGATAAATTCCACCTCAACAGGATCCTTAAAATACTTGAAAGCTGCGAGTTGCCCAGCACCTCCTGCATGGAGACTCGGAAGGACATTGACGATTTCTAGTTCCTTCTTATCTGCCAATTCTCTTTCGACCACTAAGGCGCGATTGAGATGCTCACATCCTTGTACTGCCAGATAAACCCCTCTTGGATTCAACTCATCTAGCAAGGTCTGGACAATAGCTTCGGCAATGTCGATGTTGGAGGCCTTTCCAATTTGCCCTCCTGCAACTTCACTTGAAGACATCCCGAGTACAAGAATCTGTCCTTGGCGGAGACGGCTTTTTTCCAAGACATCTACCAAGATTTCTTTTGTATCCTTCTTCAGTTGCTCCAGATCCATGAATTAGCTTCCTTTCTTTTGAAATGCATAATAGACCACATAACCTAAAGCCATTCCAACAAAATTCTGAGCGAGGTTATTCGGAATGTCCGAGATAGCAGCACCCCAGCCATTGCCTAAAAAGAGAGCAGAAGCTAGTGCGTAACCGCCTACCATGACAACTGTCGCAAGAAGCAAGCCTAGGTAACGAGCTTTGCCCTTGAAGCCAGCGAAGTAGCCTTGTCCCCCGTGAAAGAGGAGACTAAAGAACATCCACTGAGGATAGCCTGAAATCAGATCCAATAAGAAGGCTCCGACACCACCTACAATAGCACCTTCCTTGCGTCCAAAATAGAAGGCTGTGAAATAAACGCCAAGATCTAGTAGGGTGACGATCCCTGTAGGAGTTGGAAGTTTGGTATAGTAGCCAAGTACAACTGTCAAGGCTGTCAAAATAGAGAGGCGGGCAATGAGTTGAGTTCGATTAGATGTCATACTGTACTACTCCATACTGGTCTGAATGTTGAATCGCTTGGAAAACAAAGTCTTTAGAGGCTTTAACAGCTTCAAGTGGAGATTTCCCTTGCACCAACTGGCTGGAAATGCTAGACGCAAAGGTACAACCAGCTCCTGTATTGTTCTTTTCTAAGACTGGCTCTTCAATGACGGTGAAGTCTGTCCCATCATAAAAGACATCGATGGCCTTTTCTTTATTGAGACGATTGCCTCCTTTGACCACGACATTCGCTGCTCCTAATTCGTGGAGCTTGCGCGCTACCGCCTTCATATCGTCGAGCGATTGAATCTTGCTTTGGGTCAAGATCTCAGCTTCTGGTAAGTTTGGCGTGATGATGGTCACATAAGGGAAGAACTTAATCAATTCGTCTCGAAGAGCTGAAACTTCTACATCATGACTTTCCTTGCAGACCAAGACAGGATCTAGTACCACAGGAATCTCCGCATGGGCTTTGACATAGTCCAAAGCCAAGTCTGCCACTTGGACATTTGGCAAAAGACCGAGTTTAATAGCAGAGAAAGGAACATCTTTGAGGGAGTTGAGCTGTTGCGCAAAGGTCGTCGGATCCACCGGAATCACTTCAAAACCGTGCTCCGTCATAGCGGTCAAACAAGTCACCGCTACAAAACCATGCTGTTTGTTGGTCGTATAGGTTGCAAGGTCTGCGTGAAGACCTCCACCACTAAAAATATCATTTCCTGAAATAGCTAGAATCAATTCATTACTCATAACGGATCTCCTTTAAATATAAGCCATTTGGCGCTGCTGTAGGACCTGCTAAATTGCGGTCCTTCTTATCCAAAATCAGATCGATCTGCTCGATCGGCATCCGATCATTTCCGATCTTCAACAAAGTTCCCACCATATTGCGGATTTGCTTGTAGAGAAAACCATTGCCCGAAAAGGTAAAGACAAGGCGATGATGCTCTGCATCCTCGACCAAGCGAGCCTCTGTAATCGTACGAACCTTATCTTCCACACTGGTTCCTGAAGCCGTAAAACCGGTGAAATCATGGGTTCCCTCCAACTTTTGGATGGCTGCTTGCATCTTTTCCACATCCAAAGGATAAGGATAGTGGGTGGCATAGTGGCGCATCATGGGGTTCTTGGGACGACCATAATCCACAATAAATTCATAGGTCTTGCTGTGCTTCTTGTAGCGTGAGTGAAAGTCATCTGCTACTTGCTCTACTCGGATGAAATCAATATCCTCTGGGGTTTGGGTATCGAGGGCAAAGCGGAGCTTTTCCTCGTCCCGCGCTTGGGGGAGATCAAAATGAATCACCTGGCCAAGAGCATGGACACCGGAATCCGTTCGCCCCGCTCCATGAACGGTAACAGGGGTTCCTTGATTGAGGCGCGTCAAGGTCTTCTCGATTTCCTCTTGCACACTACGGGCATGAGGTTGGCGTTGAAACCCTGCAAACAAGGTCCCGTCATATGAAATGGTTGCTTTGTATCGTGTCATGGTTTTATTTTAGCAGGATATAGAAGGGGTTACAAGAGTGAAAAAATCAAACTGTCCGGGTACAGTTTTACGAGCACAAAAAGAGACTGGGACAAAAGTCCTAGCCTCTCAATTATTTTTGGATTGTCGAGCAAGACGCAGTGGTTGAGTGGGCTCTACTACGCTGATTTCATCAGCTTTTACAGCCCTACTCAACTGTGCGGAGGTGGGACGACGAAATCGAATTCTAACGAATGACCGATTTCTGTCCCACTCTCCTAACTTCGACCTGTTACAAATCTACTAGGTCTTAGTCTCTTTTTTTATTTTTCAAGTCCATTCCTGCTGCTCCTAAGATCGCTCCTAGTAAAGAGAGCCCCAGAGCAGATTCCACTCCTGTTTCTGGAAGTTGCTTGTTAGAAGATACTGCTTCTGAACGAACCGTTTCTTCCACAGCTGCTGGAATTGGCGTTGGGGTATTTTCTGGTGCTACTGGCTGATTCTTCGAGATCACTTGAGGTGTTGAAGGATCTGAAACCATTTTGTTTACAAGCACGTCTGGTTTCACTGGTGCTTCTACTGAAGGGCTTGTTGGGATCACGACTTCTTTGGTACCGACTTCAACAATTTCTGCAACAGGCTCTGTTGCAACTTCTGTAGCAATCACTTTTCGACTTTGATCAAGCGCTGAAACCTCTACATACTCAAGACCTTGCCCTTTAACCCCAGCCTGGATCACTCTGCGTTCTCCTTTAGCGAGATCTGGATTGGTCCGTTCCACAAGGTCAAAATCAAGTTCTTTTTCTACGATTTCAAGACTTGGTTTGTCTTCCACTAGGGCTTTGACGTCATTTTCAGCCAAGCTACCTACTTGCGTAATTGGCTTGAGCCCCGCAAGGGCTTGAGTCAGAGCAGCCACTTCTTGATCCACCTGATCTTGATGAGCACGGCTCACATTCCAATTCAAGCTATCTAAGACTTTCGCAAGGGCTGCGCGCGATTCTGGTGTGTAAATGGCTAGATCTGTTGGTACCGTAGCAACTGCTTTTCTAAGAGCAGTGAAGTCCGCCTTGAAATAGTCCTTGTTATGGTTGGCAAAAGCTTCCATGACCTGGAAGACTTCTTCTTCCTTGTATTCATTGGCCGGCTCATCAGCCCAAATTCCCAACATACTTCCGGATGTCGGTAATTTGACATCAGGGTACTTGGTTGAAGCTAACTGTTCAAACGGAACAGTTTCTGTATTTTGAATAGCTTTTTCGAGCGGATAACTTTGGTCACCTTTGTGGCCCAAAACATAGTACCAGTCCCCGTTGGTATTAAGGAATTTATACCCCTTATCTGCCAAATACTGTGGTGACGCAAGGTTATAGCCCCACCATCCTTTAGACCAGTATGAAATCAAGACGTCCTTGTCAAAGGCAACATCATCTTCATCTCCATAATAGAAGCCATCGTTAAAGGCCATTGGCTGCAAGCCTTTTTCACGCGCCATAGCTGCAAGACTATTGGAATACTCCGCAAATTTACCATAGAGGTCATACCACTTGAGGTAGTACCAGCCTTGCGCACTGGTAGCGTCATTGGCATATTCATCTGTTCCGTAGTTAAAGATCTTAGACTTGTCTTTGAAGTAGTCCATGTACTTGCCAATCAAGGCTTTGGTAAAGTTGACTGCTGCTTCATTGGTCAAATCCATGGTTGTTTTTGAAACCGTATCAAAGCTGGCTTGTGGATTTTCAATGCCCAATTTTTCCATGGCTACCAACAAAGCATCCATGTGTCCAGGACTATTGACTGCCGCAATCAAGCCGATTCCTTTAGCAGTCGCATAAGCATGGAGTTCATCCATTTCCGCTTGGGTCAAGGCTTGGCCATTTGGATCATCGTAATAGGCCTTGGTACCTTCTAAAATGGCCTTTTTCACATCGTCACTAGCATAAGTCTTGCCATTGGCTTCCACCGTCATATCATCGAGGACGAAGCGCATGCCATCATTTCCGACAAGGAGGTGCAAGTCAGAATAACCCAACTCACTGGCCTTATCTACGATTCGTTTCAACTGATCCAGTGAGAAGTATTTGCGGCCTGCATCGATCGAGATGACCTTCTTCATGGCTAGTTTTTCTGCTGCTTCTTTTGCAGCAACTTCTTTCGCGTAGCTTTCCGTATACACCAAAGCATCTTGAGCTGCTTTGAGATGATCGATCAAGGTTTTGGCCTCTGCTCGAGTGGTATTTGCTCCTGCCCCTTCTAAAGCTTTTTTAGCTGCCGTAAAGGCTACTAGAGATTCCGGTGTATAGTGATCCAAATCAGTTGGAGCTTCCGAAAGAGCTTTTTCGACCACTTCAGGATCTGCTACAAAGTAGTCCGCATTCTTGTCCGCGAAGGCATGCATGAGCTTAAAGAGAAGGTCTTTTTTGTAGGTTGCAGATGGCGTATCTGCCCAGGCAGCTACCATGCCACCGATGAAAGGTACCTTAGCTCCATCATTTTTTTGAACCACATCAATCGCTGACTTGGAAATTCCTTCGAGACCTTGATCAAGGTTGTACCAACCAGATCCAGCCTTGTCCCGTCCAAGCACATAATACCAAGCATCATTGGTATTAAGAATCTGATGACCTAGTTCAGACAAGAGTTTTGAAGAAGCGACATCATAGCCATTCCAGCCACCTGTCCAGTAGGACACAATGATATCCTTGTCAAAAGTACCATAGGAAGTATCGCCATTGTAGTAGATTCCATCATTGAAGGCCATTGGTTTCATCTTGTGTTTTTTCACAATAGCTGCTAGATCATTAGCATATTGGATGAATTTTTCATAGCCTTTTTCTGGATAGCCTTCACCTGGCCAATGCTTGCTGGCTTGGAGAACCTGCCAACCATGGGCATCTGTAGCATCGTTGGCATATTCATCCAAACCAATATTGAAAATATCTGCCTTGCCGCTGAAATAAGCCGCATACTTGTCTACCAAAGCCTTAGTAAAGTCTAAGGCTTTTTGGTTGTCCAAATCAACTGTCCGAGCTGATTTCTTTGTACCAAAATAATTAAAGTGAGGGTTTTCGATGCCCAATTGTTCCATGGCCGTCAGAATCGCATCCATATGACCTGGACTATTAATGGTTGGGATGACACCTACTTTCTTCGATTTGGCGTAGGCCAAAATATCATCCATTTGAGCCTGGGTCAAGGCTGTCCCGTTCGGATCATCGTAATAAGCTTTCGTTCCTTTTTCAACCGCATCCGTCACGGCTTGGCTAGAATAAGAAGTATCTCCCACTTTCAAAGACATATCATCCAGCACAAAGCGCAAGCCGTCATTTCCAACTAGAAGATGCAAGTCTGTATAACCCGTCTTACTAGCTTCATCAATGATTTCCTTGATTTGGTCAGGCGAGAAGTACTTGCGACCGGCATCGATCGATACAATCTTTTTCTTGGCTAATTTTTCTTCCTGGTCAGGATCTTTGGCAGGCGTTTCCGTCGCTGCTGTCGCTGGTTGAGCTGCCACATCCGACGCTGCGACCGAGCTCGCTCCTTCGCGAATCAAACGGTCAAGATCTGATACTCGCAATTCACGATCAGGCAGTGTCGGTTGACTTTGATCGACTATTGGGGCAGGAGCCGTTGGTTTTTCTACTGTTGGCTGAGAAGCTTCCTCATTAAGGGAAATAGTTGACTCACCCTCGTTTGGCTGAGTTGGAACTGTCGTTGAAGTGCTGTCTGTAGCCGTTGGCGTATCAGCTGCTACAACATTTGCGCCAGCAAAAAATCCTATGAGCACCGAAGCTGCTCCTACTGCATACTTGCGGATCGCATAACGTGGTTGATGTGATTTCATCAGGACCTCCTAAATTGTCATTGTAATCGTTTTCTTAAATTTACCACGATATCTTAATAAATTCAATGAGGCTTCTCATTATTCTTTAATTAGGAGAGGAAGTCCTTGGATTCGATCCAAAATAAAACGAGCTCCTTACTCAAAAGGAAACTCGTTCATTTTTATAAATCATCTAAAGCATCTTTGACCTTGTCAAAGAACCCTTTTTTCTTTGGGTTGACCTTCAAATCACTTGCTTCCGCAAAGGCTTGAAGGGCTTCTTTTTGCTTGTCATTTAAACCAGTTGGGGTGACGACATTGACAGATACATATTGATCTCCCATGGCACCACCACGTAAGCTTGGAGCCCCTTTTCCACGGAGGCGGAATTTCTTACCGGTTTGGGTTCCTTCAGGAATGACCAAATCGACATCTCCATGAACAGTTGGCACATGGACCGTATCTCCAAGAGCTGCTTGGACAAAGTTCAAATCTAACTTATAGTAGATGGTTGAGCCATCTCGTTCGAAGCGGTCGCTCGGCTCAACATTGACAACAACATACAAGTCCCCGTATGGTCCACCGTTAAAGCCAGCTTCTCCTTGACCAGCTAAGCGGATTTGTTGACCCGTTTCAACTCCTGCAGGAATCTTGACGTTCACGCTATGGGCTTGTTTTTCATGACCTGTTCCACGACAAGTCGTACATGGATCTTTGATTTCTTGACCACGACCATGACAGACATCACAGGTCACTTGACGGCGCATCATCCCAAGAGGGGTTTGCGTATCCACATTGATGACCCCAGAACCATGACAGCGTCCACAGGTTACCGGACTAGTCCCTGGCTTAGCCCCAGAACCATGACAGGTATGACAGCTAGCTTCCCGATGGTACTTGACTTCTTTTTCTGCACCAAAAATCGCTTCTTCAAACTTGAGATTGACGCGGTATTGGAGGTCATCCCCTTGACGAGGTGCATTCGGATTACGACTTGCACCACCACCAAAGAAACTAGAGAAGATATCTTCAAAGCCACCAAAACCAGCACCATCAAAGCCACCAAAACCACCTGCTCCGCCACCGAAGCCACCATTGGCACCCGCAGCACCATATTGGTCATAAGCAGCCCGTTTTTGCTCGTCACTCAAAGTCTCATAAGCTTCTTGAACTTCCTTGTACTTTACCTCAGCACCAGGCTCCTTGTTGATATCTGGGTGATATTTTTTAGATAATTTCCGATAGGCTTTCTTGATCTCATCTTGAGATGCATTCTTTGAAACGCCCAAACGGTCATAAAATTCAGTATTGTTCATACAAGATACTAAGAGCGAACAGAAAGCGACTGAAATTTAGGAAACCGACAAGAAATCCTGATTTCTTAGGCGGTTTATCTAATTTCCAAGCTTTCCGCTCGGGTTCAATTCCCCGAACACTCTTTGTTCCTTTCTATAATTTTCATGTAATCTTTAGAGGGCATTTTCTATGCTTCGCTTTACTTGATCAAACTCTTTGTCCGATAGAGTAAATATCAAATCCTCTTCTGAGTAGTCGTTTTGTTCTTTAAAATAGTTGTCCGTATTCTCTTCCAAGCCTAAACTTAGAATCACTCTTCTTGCAAACTCTTGATGGGCAAAACCGATAGCCGTAATGATCTGTTTATCTTGCACAAGCACTTTCGGTTGGAAATTCTCACGTGGAAGAAATTCAAAATAGTCAAAGAAGTTTTGCCAAATTCCACCTGTAAATTTCGTGTCCTTCAACAGACCTGCTTTCGCTAATAAAAGAGGTGCTGAAGAAATGGCTGCAATGAGGATATCTTGCTCACCAAGGTCCCTCAAGAACGAAATCAATTTCTCATCTTGTAGGGCAGGCCCTATATTGACCATTCCTGGCAAAATCACACAAGAATACTCTTCTATACAGATTTGATCTAGTGTTTTGGTCGGTTGACAGGGCAAGCCATCCTCAGAGACCACCATCGAATGATCTGAAGCGGCATAATCAATCGTACTATCAAAAGACAGAGCTAAAGTACTTGTTAAAGCGGTTATCTCATAAAGAGAAAAATTAGGATAAATGATACAAAGTACTTTTTTCATAGGCAACATCCTCTATTTTACCGAAAAACAGAGGCTGGGTTGCAACCTCTGGATTTCTTTTTATCATTTACTAGTTAGGCTGAATTGAGTTTCGGCTTAAAGGAATCCTCAAATCTCGGAACCTTTCTTTATTTCAGGAGGTTCCGCTAAAACAATCCACTGGATTGTTTTACTTTTCCGTAAACTCTCCGTCTACGACGTCATCACCTGCGTTGCCTGATGCTTGTGCGCCTTCTGCTCCTGCTTGGGCTTGTTGCGCTGCTGCGGCTTGTTCGTAGAGTTTAACAGCCAATGCTTGTGCTTTTTCGTTCAAGGCTTCAAGTTTCGCTTTCATTTCTTCAAGGTTACCTGATTCTTGAGCTTTCTTAAGATCATCAAGTCCTGCTTGAGCTGCGTCACGTTCTGCATCAAAGCCTTTGCCTTCAGTTTCTTTGATGGTTTTTTCAGTCGCAAAGATAGCTTGGTCTACTTCGTTACGAAGATCCACTTCTTCTTTACGTTTCTTATCTGCTTCAGCGTTTGCTTCTGCATCTTTCATCATGCGGTCGATTTCTTCGTCTGTCAAACCTGAGTTTGATTGGATCACAATTGTTTGTTCTTTTTGAGTTCCAAGATCTTTTGCTTTAACAGATACGATACCGTTCTTGTCGATGTCAAATGTTACTTCAATTTGTGGGATACCACGAGGTGCAGCTGGGATATCAGTCAATTGGAAGCGTCCAAGAGTCTTGTTATCTGCTGCCATTGGGCGTTCCCCTTGAAGAACGTGGATATCAACGGCTGGTTGGTTGTCTGCTGCAGTTGAGAAGACTTGTGATTTAGATGTTGGAATGGTTGTGTTGCGGTCGATGAGTTTTGTGAAGACTCCACCCATTGTTTCGATACCAAGTGACAATGGTGTTACGTCAAGAAGGACAACGTCTTTCACATCACCAGTGATCACACCACCTTGGATCGCAGCACCCATAGCCACAACTTCGTCAGGGTTCACTGATTTATTTGGTTCTTTACCAGTTTCAGCCTTAACTGCTTCAACAACGGCAGGAATACGAGTTGAACCACCGACAAGGATCACTTCGTCGATATCTGACAAGCTCAAACCTGCATCTGAAAGGGCTTGGCGAACTGGAGTTTTCGTACGTTCTACAAGGTCACGAGTCAAATCGTCGAATTTTGCACGAGTCAAGGTCATTTCCAAGTGAAGAGGTCCAGCAGCGCCTGCAGTGATGAATGGCAAGCTGATTTGAGTTGAAGTCACACCAGAAAGGTCTTTCTTCGCTTTTTCAGCTGCGTCTTTCAAACGTTGAAGCGCCATCTTGTCTGTTGACAAGTCGATACCATTTTCTTTCTTGAATTCTTCAACCATGTAGTCGATGATTTTTTGGTCAAAGTCGTCACCACCGAGTTTGTTATCCCCTGCAGTTGCCAATACATCAAAGACACCATCACCCAATTCAAGGATAGATACGTCGAATGTACCACCACCAAGGTCGAATACCAAGATTTTTTCTTCTTTATCAGTCTTATCCAAACCATAAGCAAGGGCTGCTGCTGTTGGTTCGTTGACGATACGTTCTACTTCAAGACCAGCGATTTTACCAGCGTCTTTAGTTGCTTGACGTTGCGCATCGTTGAAGTAAGCTGGAACTGTGATAACTGCTTTCGTTACTTTTTCACCAAGGTAATCTTCAGCGTAACCTTTCAAGTATTGAAGAATCATAGCTGAAATTTCTTGTGGTGTATATTCTTTACCGTTTGCAGAAACTTTTTCAGAAGTACCCATCTTAGATTTGATAGAGATGATCGTATCTGGGTTTGTGACTGCTTGACGTTTTGCAGCATCACCAACGATGATTTCACCGTTTTTGAATGACACAACAGATGGAGTTGTGCGGTTACCTTCTGGGTTTGCGATAATTTTTGATTCAGTTCCTTCAAGAACTGCTACTGCTGAGTTTGTTGTACCTAAGTCAATACCGATAATTTTAGACATATGTTTTTCTCCTTAAGTTTTATCTTCTTTTTTTCTTTTTGATATTTCCCTTAAGTGGTGACGACGTGAGCAACTCCCTTCGGGATTTCATCACTTATTTTTGAGCCTACTGTCTCAAAAATCCCCTATTTCAGTAGCACAAGCTACTGAAACTTTCACCACGGCGGGAAATATCTTCCTTGCAAGCCTCCGGCTTGCGTTTTATCTTTCTTTCATAGTTTAGTGTCGTTTCGGACAAGGTAGCCTAGTTATATACTACTACCATGGCTGGGCGCAGGATGCGGTCATGGAGTTTGTAGCCTTTTTGGAAGACTTGTGCGATGGTGTCTGCTGGATGTTCGTCATCTGCAGGTAAGGTTTGGATGGCCATGTGGTAGTTATGGTCAAAGGCTCCGTCCGCTGGAATCTCTTCGATTCCTTCTTCTTTCAGAGCATGTACCAAACTTTCTTGGACCATTTCCAAGCCCTTCTTCACATCATCTGTCAACCCTTCGACGGCAAGGGCACGTTCGAGGTTGTCCAGTGATGGTAAGATCGCTTTTGCCAAATCTTGGCTACGGTATTTTTGTAATTGTTGACGTTCTTCATTGGCACGGCGCTGAATGTTTTGCATTTCTGCATGAGCACGAAGGTATTTGTTTTCAAATTCCTCGGCACGCGCTTGTGCTTCTTCTAACTCAGAAGGTTGGTTGGACTCCTCTACAACTTCTTCGGTTGTTTGGGCAACTTCCTCTTCTTTCACGTCTTCTTTTTTGATATCTTCTGTCAAGGCATACACCCCTTTCATTTGGTCTTAATTTACTTCATAATGGTTGCTGTTGAGGTAACGGTAGTAATCCGTCAACTTCATAACCAGTACCCGGCCGATGACATTGACCAGGCTAATCACACGCCTGTAGTCCATCTCTACGGGACCGATCACATGCATGAGGGCCATCCCACGATAAGGAACCAGGAACTTGTGACTAATGACCGTCACATTTTTCAAAGCCTTCTCTTGGGATTCCGCAACCAGGATCTGGGTCATTTGGTCTTCTGGCATTCCCCCTCGTAACTCCAAGGCTACGTGTTGGGGATTATCTAAGAACTGATAGGTCTGAAGATCGGCGTAGGTTAAGGATGAAACCTTTCCTTCTACAAAGACCAGTTCTTGAAACAGTTGCGAGAAGACGTAATCAAAGAGATCCAGCACATTGTCTGTCGTCTTGAAATAGCGCTGTACAATCTGTGGAATCTCCGTTCGCAAGCGGTAGTGGATATCCAAAACCGTATTTCCAATGAAGCGTTCTTGAACCAGCTGGTGGAAGATTTCCAAGTCACTGGTTAAGAAATTCTTTGGAATGGCAAACTGGACGGTGACAGGCTTTGATTCTTCCAAGGTCAACACCGCTAAGGCATCGTGATTGGACAATGGAACAATCTCAAAACCGGTCAAGCGCTGACGTGTCGGCTCCACATCCTGAATCACTGCGGTGTAACCCGTCATCTGGGCTAGCAACTTGGCCGTAGCATCCAAGATATCGTCTAACTTAAAGGCTTCGAAATCAAAGGCTTTCACCACCTGGTAGACATCCTGTTCATCAATCAACTCTAGATCAAGCGAGTTCTGAACAAAATATTGAAAACCAGCTTGGCTAGGCATGCGGCCACTCGAAGTGTGGGCCTTTTCTAGTAAGCCTTGTTTTTCGAGGGCAGCCATGTCGTTTCGAATGGTCGCACTACTGGATTGAATCACATCTTGTAGCGCTTTTGAACCGACTGGTTCGTGGGTCTTGGTAAAGATATCAACGACAAGATTAAGAATCTCATTTTGACGTTCTGTAACCATGACCTCACCTCTCTTTCATTTTTTAGCACTCTAAACACTCAAGTGCTAAACCATGATTCTATTATACACCCATCCAAAAGAAAGTCAAGAGAAAAAACCAAAAAATTAGCACTCTTTTTTAAAGAGTGCTAAAAATCATTCTTAAGACCTAGAGAAATGAATCTCCTCTTATTTGCCAGCTTTTTTCAAGAGTTGAATATATTCTTCCAACACTAGCTGATGGTTGGCCATATACTGAGCGTTTTCTACGCCAACATAACGGAAATGCCAATTCTCAAAATTCACACCCGTGATGTTGCTCTTCCCATCTGGGTAGCGAAGGACAAAGCCATATTGCGGTGCGATGGCAGCCAGCTGCATGCCCAACTCATCACTTTGACCAGCTTCGACACTCATATCAATCGCAAGCCCCGTCTGGTGTTCACTCGCACCAGGGACCTGTACCTGGGTCTGCACCTGCTTTTCAGCTTCTTCGTGCGAAAGACCACTAGCCTCTAGTTGCGCAACACGCTCATTATAGAGCTCTGTTTGCTCGGCCACACTTCGATAGCCTGATATCAAGGTTTCTTCTGGGGCAATTTTTCGAGCCGCTTCTAAGAATTGACGAGTTGGTTCTACAATCCGACTATCCACTTTGATAGCATCCACATCTGTCAATTGTGGGTTCAGCTCAGGCTTCACATTATCACGATTGACCAAGATCAACTGCCAGTCTTTGGTCGAAACGGCTGGTAAATCTGATTTTTCTTTCTTTTTCTTAGAAGAAGAGGGAGTCGTTACAGCTGTTTTTTTAGCCTTCCAAAACTGAAGCCCTGAAAACAAGCTCGGCTTGGCTAAGTAAACACCAATTCCCGATCCAAGGACCACAAGAAGAAAGAAACTCAATAGGTAAGGCCACCACTTCTTACGTTTTTTTCGTGCGCGTCTATACTTATTCGTCATGGCCACCCTCTAGAAGTTTTGCTCCCACCTTACGATAGGACAGATCCCCAATCTTTTCAATATGAAAGGCACCATCTTTATAGGCCAAAACCGTCACGCTTCCGTTGTCCAAGACTAATTCTTCGACAGCCTTAGGATCGATGAGATAAATCAAGGTCGTAATCGTCATACCATGGCTGACCACAATAGCATTGCCACCGCCAGCTGCTTCTACCTCTTTTGCGATGGCTTCAAAACCTTCTTTGATCCGACTACTCAAGGCTCCCCAGGATTCAGCCCAACCAGTGGTATCCACTTCGACGATTCCTTCTGCTAACTCCATCAGGCTCAACTGATGGAAATCATCGACCTTAAAGACACGAGGTAAGACCCCCATAAAGAGATCACCATCATAAGCACCGTCAAAACTACCAAAACACCACTCGCGGATCCGTTTGTCATAACGATAAGGGATTTTTCCTGTCAGACCAAGTTCTTGAAGAATAATTCCCATGGTTTGAATGGTGCGTCCAGAATCACTCGAAACAGCCTCTTCAAAAGAAAGCCCAGCTTCCTTGAGACCAAGTCCTAATTCTCGAATTCCACGTTCTCCTGCTTCTGTCAGCGGAGTGTCTGACCAGCCCTGTGCCCGTCCAATGGTATTAAACATGGTTTTTCCATGACGAGCAATATATAATCTGGTTTTTGTCATTGTATTACCTCCGTATGTATCTCTTTCATTATATCATTTTTTGCAAAAAGAAAGTAGGAAAGCTCTTACAAGTTTTGAGAAAAAGAAAAGGCCATGACCAAAGGGGTCAGCCTTTCAGGACGGACTAGGATTCTTGCAAGCTTTCACCGACCTCACGGTAACTGCTATCTCCGAACCCCTTAACCGTCAATTTCCCATCTTCATATTCTACAAGGGTTACACTACCGTTTGAAAGAGGCAGATTAAGATTTGGTTTTCCTTCGATCAAGCAGACCAGGGTCTGAATGGTCCAACTATGGCTGACCACCAAGGCATTGCCTCCACCATTTTCTTCTACTTCTTTGGCAATGGCTTCAAAACCTTCTAGGATTCGGTTTTTCAAGACTTCCCATGGTTCAGCCCAATTTGCTGTGTCCACTTGGCAAATTCCATTGGCCAAGTCTTCCAAGGTCAAAGTCTTATAGTCTTCTACATCCAGCACGCGTGGCACGACACCGTGAAAGAGTTCTCCACCGTATGCCCCATCAAAGCTACCAAAACACCACTCGCGGATCCGTTTGTCAAAGCGATAAGGAATCTGGTCTTTCAAGCCCAATTCATCAAGAATGATCCCCATGGTCTGAATGGCACGGCCTGAATCACTGGAATAAGCTCGAGTAAACTCCAAACCGGACTCACGCAAGCCGATTCCTAGAGCTTGAATCCCTCGTTCTCCTTCTGCTGTCAAGGGTGTATCTGACCAACCTTGAGCACGGCCAATGGTATTAAACATGGTTCTCCCATGACGAATCACAAATAATCTTGTTTTAGCCATCTTGTCTCCTTTTGCAAGAAAAAAGTCTGGAGTTTTATCATCACAGACTTTTCTATTTTCTACTATTATACTAGATTTCTATTAGTTTTTAAAGCTATGAACTGGAGCTGGAATTTGACCACCACGGGCAATAAAGTCAGCTGATGAAGCTTTGTTGACCTTCATTACCGGAGCAGACCCAAGAAGTCCACCGAGCTCTAACATATCGCCTTCTTTTCCATAAGGAATAATCCGAACGGCTGTTGTCTTTTGGTTGATCACCCCGATAGCTGCTTCATCGGCAATCATGGCCGCAATGGTTGTATCTGGAGTATCAGCTGGGATGGCAATCATATCCAGACCGACGGAGCAGATAGCTGTCATGGCTTCCAATTTTTCCAGGTTGATATGACCTGATTGGACCGCCGCAATCATCCCTTCATCTTCTGAGACCGGAATGAAGGCACCTGACAAACCACCGACTTGGTTACAAGCCATGATTCCACCTTTTTTCACCTGGTCATTGAGTAAAGCTAAGGCTGCGGTAGTTCCGTGGGTTCCTACTACTTCAAGCCCCATCGCTTCGAGGACGCGGGCAACCGAATCCCCAACAGCTGGCGTTGGTGCGAGAGACAAGTCGACAATTCCAAACTCTACTCCTAGGCGTTCACTAGCCATTTGACCTACCAATTGGCCGACACGAGTGATTTTGAAAGCTGTCTTCTTGACTGTTTCAGCCAATACATCAAAGCTTGCTCCCGGAACTTTTTCAATCGCCCGTTGGACGACACCAGGTCCTGAAACCCCAACGTTGATGACAACATCCGCTTCACCGACACCGTGGAAGGCACCCGCCATAAAAGGATTATCTTCTACTGCATTGGCAAAAACTACGAGCTTACCAGGCCCCATTGGATCTGCTTGGGATGCTTCTTTAATGATACGGCCCATGTCTCGGACAGCGGTCATATTGATCCCCGTCTTGGTCGA
This sequence comes from Streptococcus sp. S1, assembly GCF_034137685.1. Lineage (NCBI taxonomy): Bacteria > Bacillati > Bacillota > Bacilli > Lactobacillales > Streptococcaceae > Streptococcus > Streptococcus dentalis. The sequence goes on from NZ_CP139418.1 coordinate 69,057, forward strand.
TCCAATATTAACTGAAGAGCAGACAAAATCCGTCTCTGCAAGGGCGCGAGGAATGGAATTAATGAGGATTTCATCCCCTTTTTGGTAGCCTTTTTGAACAAGGGCTGAGAAACCACCGATAAAGTTGACCCCAACTTCTTTGGCCGCACGATCTAGTGCCTTGGCAAAGGGTACATAATCTGTCGCATCTGTTGCGGCTCCGATAATAGAAATCGGAGTGACCGAAACCCGCTTATTCACAATGGGAATGCCAAGTTCTGCCGCAATCTCATCCCCAACAGCCACCAAATCTTTGGCCTTTGTCACAATCTTATGGTAGACTTTTTCAGCTGCCTTTTCGATATCCGGATCAATACAATCTAGAAGGGAGATCCCCATGGTGATGGTCCGAACATCGAAGTTCTGCTCCTCAATCATGGCAATGGTTTCTGTTACCTGTTTAATGTCCATAAATTCTCAACCCCTATCTTACAAATTGTGCATGGCATCAAAAATCGCTGCGCTTTGGATATTGATTTTCACATGCAGAGACTGACCGAATTCTTCCAACTCTGAACGAAGCTGTGTGAAATCTTTTTTCTCATCTGACGATACGACCGCCATCATGGTAAAGTATTCATCCAATACGGTTTGAGAGATATCATCGATATTGAGTCCTAATTCTGCCACTTTCGTTGCAACACCCGCTACGATTCCTTTTTGGTCTTTACCAACGACTGTAATAATTGCTTTCATTTCACTGCTCCATTCTATCTATTTGCTTCCATTGTAGCACAATCCCCTTAAAATCGCCCTTCTCAACTGGGAACGTTCGGATATTTTTACGTGTATAAAAAATAGAGAGGCTGGGACAAAAGTCCTATCCTCTTAATTGTTTTTGGATTGTCGAGTAAGACGCAGTGGTTTAGTGGGCTCTACTACGCTGATTTCATCAGCTTTTACAGCCCTACTCAACTGTGCGGAGGTGAGACGACGAAATCGAATTCTAACGAATTACCGATTACTGTCCCACTCTCTCTATTTTGACGATTCAGTTTCATCCTTTAAGAGCTCTTTCTTCACGCGCACGGTACTCTCATACTCGGCTCCAGCTAGACGGTCAAACGGAAAGCGACGACTGAGCAAGATGATGGCAAGGGTGAGGATCAGGTACAATAAGAGCACAAAGAAGAGCAATAAAATCATAGATAGAGTCAAAAGGGAATTATCCGTCAAATCCTGATTCAAAAGCGAGATCAAATAGAACAACCCTTGGGGAATCCAGTAGAAATAGCCTACCACTAGGATTCCTCGCCAGATGGTGCGAAGCCATTTTTGCTTGTCAAAACGCAAGCGGAATTTCAGTAAAGCCATTCCCAAGGTCTTGCCCCGCCACAAAGGAATCAAGGCAAAATAAACAGCCAAAACCGCTACATAAGGAATCGTCTCTAAACGCTCGATTACCGCGTAAAGCAAGGATAGCATCACAAAGTCGATCAAGAAGGCAAGACCCATCCGAAAACCAGATACTCTGGTCCCTACTCGGAAAGAATGCTCGTCAATTTCGTCTCGTGTTGGCAATAACCATACCAGGAACCAACCGAGCAGATAACCCACTCCACCACCGGTGGTATTTTGAATAATATCATCGACATCTGCTAGGCGGTAAGGACCCGGATACAGAAAATAGAGACCTGATAACTGGGTCAGCTCCAAAAAGAGACTAAAGAGGGCTGTCAGAAGAATCGTTTTCTTAAAACCACACTTGAAATAATAGCGTAGATACATCCCAAAAGGAATCAACATCAGAACATTAAAGGCAGGCACATAAAAAGTTGGATGCTTAAGGGCTTGAATCCAAGTACCAGTCTGCGCTAGATCAAAGGGGCTCTCCTTGAAAAAATCCACCACAAAAGCAAAGGGATGAAGATTGACCATTTCTGAGTAGCTAGTATGAATCTTACTTGGATCCGGCAGAGGCAAGATCACCAGCAGATAGACCGTCATCAAGTAAAGCATAAAAGAATAGAAAATCAGCACCCGCAATTTATTGACCGAACCATATTTTCGATAATTCAAAATCATGTAGGGCAAGGTCAGCAAAAATGCCAGAAAAGGAAAGAGCTGAACAGCTGTTTTAATAGTAGAGATATACCCCATTGTGTCTCCTTTTTACCGTTATAAAATCACCCTTTGCACAATGACAAAAGGTGATTTCTTCATTAATATAGAATATTATACGGCCTGGTAGAGGAAGAGTCAAGGAAGTACGATGAAAACCTTACTGAGGAGCCGTCTTAATAGTTAGCTCCTCCCCCTCAAGCCTTTACTTCCTATAAAGACCAATAGATAACTCACAATCCCTGAAAGATGCAATAGCGTTGAGATCCATCCGGTGATTGCTGGTAAGAGCATGAGCCCAGATAGAAAAATTAAGAATAGATAAAGCCATTTTACGGTGCGTGAAAATTCTTTCCACACGTTTGGCAGGAGCATAATCCCTCCGGTTACAAAGGCGTAGCCGACAGCAGAGATCCCTGTTGCCTGAATGTCCTGCCCCTGGGTTAAGAGGTGAAAAACGATGGAAGAGAAGACTGTCGCTGTCACAAAAACGAGCAAGACTTGTCTGGAGCCTCTTTTTCTTTCTAACAGTCCTCCGAAGGGAAGGATCATGAGTCCATTTAACAACAAATGAACCCATAAAAACCAGATTGGGGCTCCTTTACTACCGTGCATCAGGGTCCCACTAACATATTGCCAACCATAGACCGGCTTTGAATGAAAAGCCAATAGGTCATACATAGCATCCCTATAAAAGGAAGTCAATAGAGCTAGCAACAAACAGATTAGAGCTATCGTACTGATAACAGGGGAGGTTGTGAGGATTCTTTTCATGTTCATCTTCTCTTTTTCAAAAAACAGCGTTACAATGTCTCCATTCACGACCATTATACCATTTAATTCAATGGAGACAGAAAAGTTTTTTGCTTCTTTTGTTTCAAATCTTTGCCGGAAAAACGAAATATCGTGACTTATTAGTCGGTCATTATTCGTGACCGGAAAGCGATCCTGTTTTTTAGCCGTAGCAAAAATTTGACTTTCTATTTTAAAAAGAATATACTCATTCTAATCTGAGACAAATATTTTTTATTTTTTAAAATCAACAGTATTGCATTCAGAGAAATAAACGACTAACTTCATGGAGGTGACGCTATGTCATTAGAAGAAAAATTGAACCAAGTAAAAGGCTCTGTTAAAGAAGGCCTTGGTAAATTAACCGGCGATACAAAAACAGAAGCTGAAGGCACTGCTGAAAAAGTTGCTTCAAAAGCAAAAGAAGTTGCTGAAGATGCAAAAGAAGCTGTTGAAGGAGCGATCAAGGGCGTTAAAAATATCTTTCATAAAGACGACAAATAGTCTTTAACATCCTAGATCCACTCTATTTTCTACAGTCATGTTTGACCGTGGAAGATAGGGTGGTTTTATATTTGCTTCAAATTCAGTTATACAAAAAGAACACCCCCGAAGGGTGTTCTTTGTCATGTTTGTTATTCTATTGAATGGACGTAGGACTCTGACATTTAGAAGTCCATCTTTGCTTATATGGTAACTTACTAGATCAGCTATCAAACAGGTAGGTGGAGTTAGCCCAATTAAAATTTTTCTCATACATTTCCCTTACTGTGTACCTTAAATCCTCACTGCATAAAAACTTACACTTCTCTCTGATACAGTCTATTCAGTCTATCGAAATTGACGATTTTGTAAAATATCACCAATCTTTGCAGGCCCAAATTTGGTTAGATCATCTATTGATGTTATACTTTAATATCCTCTCCAAGAAAAAAGCACTGCTTTAATTATTTCCTATTATAGCATAAAAAATGAACCATTTTTGGTGCATTTAGAATGCATACAAACCTTCTCAAAAATAGTAATATCGCAGCTTTAGATATTTGACGACTACACGATGAAACTCTGATAAGTACTGCTATTATGCGGTTTCCCATCGTTTTAAAATGTTTAAGCGAAACAAAAAAAGACATCCAAGAGAGTTCTCTTGAATGTCTATAAACGTTGATATATCTCTATTAATCAAAGATTAGAAAACTGTATAATATAGATTTTCAAATATGAACATCCATTTTTGACTCTTTAATTAATTTATAGGGATCATATCAACTTTAATCTTCAACTTTTTTGCGTTTCACAATCCCCACAAGGCCAACCATACCAAGTGCAGCACCTAACAATACAGCAGATGCTGATTGTACTTCACCAGTTTCAGGGAGTGCCGGAGCTGGTGGCGTTGGTGATGTTGGTGATGTTGGCGGTGTTGGTGGTGTTGGTGGTGTTGGCGGTGTTGGCGGTGTTGGCGGTGTTGGCGGTGTTGGCGGTGTTGGCGGTGTTGGCGGTGTTGGCGGTGTTGGCGGAATAACAGTATTGTTAAACTCTGTATCTTCTGGTAACTGAGTCGTCGCTGTCAACACTTTACCATCTTTCTTCACTGTGATACTTACAGTAGCGATCATGTGATCAAAAATGACACCAGCTTCAGTACCTTTCACTTCTTCTACATGATAAACATAAGTACCTTCTTCACCACGTTTAAATGTAAGAGGTGAAAATTGGATTTTACCATCCGCATTATTCGTTACTGTTTCGATCACATTTCCTTTTTCATCCTTAAGAACAAAGCTGAATTCACCAGCCTTCAATTCACGACCTTCCAATTTCTTGGTGAAGTTGAACTGTGCTTTAACTGGAGCTACAAAGTAATTATTGAAAATTGTGTCATCAGCTCCAGTTGCTTCACCACCTGTTGAAGTCATTTCAGTCTTAGTACTTAAAAGGCCTGTAGTAGCGTCTTTCGTAACAGTTACTATAACTGTGGTAGTCATGCTATCATAGTCAATGTCTGTATCTGTTCCTGCTACTTCACGAACAGTGTAGGTGTGAGTCCCTTCTTTATCATATGAAATAGCATCAAACTGAATCGTTCCGTCAGCCGCATTCTTCTTTGTTTGAATCACATTGCCATTTTCAAGTAATTCAAAGGTAAAGGCATCAGCTTCAAGGGATTTACCTTCCAATTTCTTAGTGAAATTAAATTGGGCACTTGTCGCTGTCGGTGTGAAGGTATTATTGAACTCGGTATCCGTTGGAAGGGCTTTGATCGCTGTAAGAGTATGGCCATCTTTCGTTACAGTCACTGTCACCTCTGCCTTCATTGGGTCATAGGTCATTCCGGCTTCTGAACCAGCGACTTCCTCTACGGTGTACTTATGAACACCAACTTCATTATTCTTATACATTAGTGCATCGAAGGCAACTTTACCATCGGCGTCATTCTTTTTCGTTTGAAGAACTCTACCATTCTCATCTTTTAAGACGAAGCTGAATTCACCATCTTTTAGGGTACGTCCTGCAAGAGCTTTACTAAAGTCAAATTGTGCTGTTACTGGCGCTACAACATGGTTATTGAAAGTTATGTCATCAGTACCAGTTGCTTCACCACCTGTCGAATTTATCTCTGTTTTCGCAGTTAACTGGCCTGAATCCTCATCTTTTGTGACAGTCACCTTCACTGCAATGGTCATATCATCGTAGTCTACATCAGTTTTGTCACCTTTCACTTCTTTTACAGTATAGTTGTAGACACCCACTTGATCGAATGACAATTCGCTGAAATTAATTTTCCCATCAGCCTTGTTGGTCACAGTTTCATTCACATTATTATCACCAGTTATCGTAAAGCTGAAATCACCTGCATTCAAATTGCCATTCGAAAGCGCTTTATTGAATTCCAGGTTTACTTTAACAGGAGATGGTGTGAAGGTATTGTTGAACTCGGTATCAGCTGGCATAGTTGTTTGAGCTACGTAGGAATCACCGTTATCATTTACCGTGATGGTCACTTCAGCTTTCATCCTATCGTAATTGATACCAGTCAGCGTTCCTGGAGTCTCTTCAACTGTGTAGTGGTAAACACCAGCATGGTTAAATAACTGTGGAATGAAAGTAATATGACCGAAACTATCATTCGTTTGAGAATCAACCACTTGACCTGTTTGATCAATTAAATTAAAAGTGAATTCTCCAGCTTTCAGCTTTCTTCCATCCAATTGTTTTGTAAATGATAAATCAACCCTTGCTGGTTTCTTTGCTTTCGTCGCAGATCCAGATCCATCGGCCTTAAAGGCAAAAGTAGCCTGATAGCTCTGTTCCTCTCCACTGTTGTAAGTAATTTTAATATCATTTCCATGCTGTTGTTGGAGCTCTTCATTTGTATTTGGAACTTGCTTCAGCCTAGTCATATAACGAACGTAAACCAATTCATTCAATTGTGCTATCTTAAACGAAAATCCATTTGAACTTTCTTTAATATTCTCTAGCAATTGAATCGCATTCCCTTTAGATACCCACGGCGAAATTGATTGAACCTTTTCAGCTCTCAGAGCTTTTCCATTCCACAAATCTACATGGTCGGAAGGAATATCCGTCGCATGCCCCAACCTCCATGTTGCTTTTGTATTTGCATCAAATTCATTTAATACTGGATCCCCATCCTGAACCAACTCTTGATCATCTGGTAGAGTATCAATCAATTGGTAATTTGTTAAAATTTGTGGTGCTACTAGGCTTCCAGAATTAAGACGAATAGTCCATCGAATTAATTCTGGATGTCCAGTAACTGCTTCTCCGTACTTTGTAACCTTTGTTTTTTCTACTGGTACTGGTGCAGTCTCTGGTCCCACTGTTACTGTAATTTTTCGACCGCTAAAATTAAGCTCTGTTGGAACACTTGGTTTGACATATGATTTCCATCCCGTACTAAACGTTAAAGTAAATTGTTTTGAAATCTTATTCTTCTCAAAGTAATCTGTAAAAGTTGTAACTACTTTATTTTTGACTGAATCAAGAAAAGCATTTCCGATAACTTCTCCACTTGGTCCAGTCACATCATAATGAAGACTTGTAGGAATTCTGATTGCGTCTGGAATATCCACAACAATTTTATCATTTTGTTTAATTTCTAATTCATCAGGCAGTTCCATATGTAGCACAGTTTCGGCTGGAGCATATAAACTATTACCATTTGGAAAATTTACCTCAACGTTTGGGTTTTGAACTGTAATCGTATCACCTGTTTTAACGAATGTTGTTGCACTATCTTCAGTTAACGAAGACACCTCTCTTTTAGAACGCACTCGTTTTACTGAAGATTGAGCTTCCACACTTTCCTCCCCACCTAGAACAGACTCAGAGTTGCTTGTATGAATTGTTGAAGACACGGGAGTAGATTCAGTCGGTATAGGACTTTCATCAGTAGTTGCTACAGTATCACTTTGTGAATTCTCGTTTTTCTCTATTTTCGTTAAGTCGCTTTTTTCACTATCATCTTGTTGAATTTTATCAACTCTGGTATCATTACTTTCCGCCACGATTGAACTTTGTACTTCAACTGTATCCTTCATCTCATCAGCAAAAACAGTTCCACCAGCAAAAAATAATGTCGATAATAAAACAGAAGCAACTCCGATAGAATACTTTCGGATAGAAAAACGTTCTTTTGTTTCAAAAAAATTGTGTCTCATTGCGCAGCTCCTTTAATTATAGTCACTATATTATTTCCTTGATTATAGCACTACGTAAAGATAATTGCAAATATTTTATAACAACTAATAATCTAATAGAAACTGGGGCCATTGACAGAATTATTAATTTATAGCCAACATTTATAAGAAATCCTGACAAAATATAAGAATCCCTTAAACCTCTATTTCAACTAATGTACCAGCAATAATTTCTTATATAAAAGGAAGTAGCAAATAAGTGTCGTCTATCAATATCCATCATATTCTATTTTCAAAAGTTCAGTTATCCTCATATAAAAACATAAGAAAATCAAATCATTTTAAGATGATGATCATATAACCTGTCAATTAAAAATTAGACGTAATTAACTCCATCAAATTGCAGCCCTATTTGCAAGTAGCTGAAGCCACAACAACTACATCAACTGTCACAATTTACTATGAATATACAAAAAGAACACCCCGAAAGGTGCTCTTTGTAAGTATAGTAATTCTTTCGAATTAACGTTTTGAGTGCAGTGGTTGCCATCCAATCAAACATCGCTTCGCTTGTTTTCTTGGGGCAACTGTGCATAGCATATCTCTACGCGACTAAAGTCGCTAGAGCTATCCTAATTGCGCACCGCCAGTTCTCATAGAAAAAAACACCTTGCAAGATGCAAAGTGTTTTCGTTTGTATTCTGCTGTCCAGCAACGAATTAACGTTTAGAGAACTGGCTAGCTTTACGAGCTTTTTTCAAGCCTGGTTTGGAAAGTATGGGTTTCAGTTGGACTAAAAACAGCGTATTATCAAGGCTTTTCAGAACGATATCTACTGATTAATTTCATAAAATATGAATCAATAGATTATAAATAGGGGAATAGTTTAGGTCTGTAAGCATTAAAATAATACACCTAACTTTGATCACCATTTTTTAGTTATTCACTCTTTTTTCAGATAGTGTTTTTAAAGTTATGATATAAAATGCCGCAATTAAAACACTATACATCATAATCGGAGGATAGACAATTAAGGATAGAATCAATCCCACTCATTTAATTATTAGGTCAGGTATCAATAACTTTCTATATTGTGCGGTAGCTTCAAGTAATTCTTTCTGATCTATATTGGGTTTATCAATTACTTTATGTAAAAACCAGTTTGCTACCGTTGAAACAACAACGATTATAATCTCCCTATAATCATGGAAAAGTAGTAAAAATAGTTGTTATCCTAGTTGATTAAAAAAATCTCTGATTTCCTCATCCTTTATAAAATAATATATAATTTTCCCCTCTCTTCTAGTGTCCAAGATATTTTGATTGGCTAGTTTACGAAGATGGTGGGAGGCAGATGCCATACTGAGATTTAATAAACAGGCTATATCGCAGACACAGAGTTCTTCGACGGCAAGGAGATAAAAGATGATATTTATCTGTTTATTATCGGTAAATTTTGATAAAATGCGAAGTGATTTTTGGACTTTTTCCTTTTCAAGGTAGTTCGTTGCGGTTGTAACATTTTGTTGATTTATAACATCCACTTGACAGATACTATCTTTTTTCATAATTTTTTCTCCTAGCCTAACACAGCCCATAGCATGTCAAAGCTGTTGTTTTCAATCAGGATATACATCCCCAATCCTAAATAGACAACGGCAATAAACCATCTGCTATATTTTTCCAAAGTTTCTCCAACAGAAGGGACTTGTGCTAATTTTTGGGCAGAAAAAACCAAGAGATAAATCATGACTAGAAAAGTAAGTAAAGTCACTATCAAATTCGCTAAATTTAAGGTGGTAAAATATGGGACAAAGACACCAATATTGTCAGCGCCACAACTTGCAAAAGTAATCATAGCGACTAGAAAAATCAGGTTTTTATTGTCTTTTCGCAAACCATCTTTTGCAATAGCTTCTCCATCAGAATCTCCTAAAAGCAAAACTTTGAGGCCTAGGAAAATTGGAATCAAACCGAGTAAACCTAAAATCTCTTTACTAGGAATATAATTTAAGACAAATGCAAAAAGCAAACTTAGGAATATTAGACTAACAGAGCCTAGAAATTGTCCTAAATAGATGTTAATGATGTCTTTTCTGCTTTTTCTTTTGGCAAAAAATAACATTAGGATAATAAGTAAGTCTACGGCTGTCCCAGAATACAGGATTATTGAAGTAACAATATTTTGAATCATAAAACACCTCATTCAAATATATTTTTGAATGTATTCTAACATTAAACTTTGTAGATGTCAACTTAAAATCCACCAATTAATAATTGCATGTCAATATTTGTATTGTGAAACTAGTTTCAGAAATATATAGTCTTAAAGTATGTCCACTGCCAATGATTTTTTCAATATTTAAGAGGAGATTTATAATGGTTCATTTCTATAAATTTATAAACGAGTTATATATTTTGTTTAACCAATTATTAACTATTTTTATCAATAATCACTTCATTAATTTGTACTTTTTAATTTTCCCAATTTGTAAAATTAAACCAGAAAAAAAGCATCTCGTATTAGACGAAATGCTTTCAATAAGTATAAATAAGTTTTAACGTTTACTAAATTGTGACGCTTTACGGGCTTTTTTCAAGCCTGGTTTGGAAAGTATGAATTTCAGTTGGACTAAAAACAGCGTAATATCAAGACTTTTCTCCGCTTTTATAAAAGCGTTTTTCCAATCAAATTCAACTAATTTTATCTAAATGGTGTGGATTTTACCCCCAAAATTACAGAGAATGGAGCTGATAAACACTAAACGTTCACACCATTAGTTAAATGATTTTTTTCATCATTTTTCTTAGATGATAGAACTTCTAATTTATTTCTTATTCAAGCAAAAACAACCTGCTATAAGTAAGAAAGAGGAAGATACAAGAAAAACACGGCGTAAAAACCGATTCAGTTCATTGTCCTCAATCCTTGTCTGCTTCATTTTCTTTTACGAGATCGTTTTGTGAATCTTTTTCAGAGAGTTTTTGATCAATATACTTGTCAATGTTTTCATAAAATTCCTTGGTCGCTTCACTATCTAATGTTGGCGAGTTCTGAACTTGATTCACTTTCAATTGAACAGATTGAATACCGTAAGAGGCTTGTTTTTGGTGGAGTGTTTCTAATTCTTCTTCTGAAATCGGATCTCCAACAACCGTCAAGACCAATTCATTGTTACTTGACTTGTAGACTTGATTAATAACCGTATAATTGGCGAACTCTTTTCCTACAAACTGTTTGATCCCTTCTTTGCGCGCTTGTTCTATTGTCAGAGTAACTGCCGAATAGCTAGCTGGAAGAATCAACAATACAATCAAAGAAATCAAGCCAATTCTCATTTTAATGCTCAGCTCTTTAAATGAAGTTAAAGGAGATTTTCTCATCAAAATTCTTGTTCCAACAATGTTGGCTAGCATGATAAAGACACAGTTGATCAAGAAAAGATAGAGAGCCCCCAATAAAAATCGTACATTCCCATTAGCTAAACCATAGCCAGCAGTACAGATAGGCGGCATCAAAGCTGTAGCAATGGCTACTCCTGGCACGATATTGTTTGCTTCTTTTTTCCTTGAACCGATCACACCAGCAATCCCACCAGCAATAGCAATGAGAACATCCCAAATGGTTGGAGAGGTTCGTGCGATCAACTCGCTACTTGCATAAGACAAGGGAGAAATCCAGAAATACAGAGTCGAGACAAGCAAACTGACCAACACTTGAGTCAATAAAACCTCTAGAGATTGCTTGATTAAACGCGTATCAAAAATAGCTAAACCGAATCCCAGTCCAACAATCGGTGTCATGAGAGGTGAAATTAACATGGCTCCAATAATAACAGCTGTTGAATTCATATTTAGACCGATAGAGGCAATAAAAATTGCACACATCAAAATCGCTGTATCTCTCAATCGAACATGAAGGTCATCGTATAATTTCTCACGGTATTCCCGTGTTGAATAATTGGCAGTCATTTGTCCTCTCCTCTTTCCTTATTTAAATCGGTATAATAATTAATAATAACAGCTGATAAACAGCCAAAAAATATGAGCCCATAAATCGTCAAGAAGACACTGGTAATCCTTCCAATCAAGGTCACAGCTAGGAGATCCCCGTAGCCGACAGTCGTCGAAGTCACAAAAGCATACCAAAGACCGTCTCCGTAATTTGTGATAGCAGGTTCAACTAGGAAAAGCACGCCTCCTGACCCAAAAACAAAGGTCACAAAACTCAGAGCAAACCGAGTAAAACCCGTAACCTGTATAATATGCCATAACATTTTTAAACGTCTCATTTGTTCTCCTTATTCATACTAGCTCCTGACCGAGCCGTTTTTTCCAATAATCAAAGTGAAGATAGGACATGATCTCCATCAGAGAAAGATAGACAAACTGATAGATCTGATTTAAGCTGATTATCAACTGATATTGTTTGAAAAATGACTGGAAGAAAGACCAGATATGACTGTCTTGAATCAGTCCCTTCTTAACATCAGACAGGATATTAGCTAAAGCTCCCAAGGACTGAAACGGTAAATCCTTGACATTTATATAGATCCGGTCCACCACATCATTCAGACTGGTATCTTGGATGGCATGAAATTCTCCAAAGAGAACTCCTGCCGCTCCAAGAGTAGAAACAAATTCCACCAAATAATTTCTGAGGAAATTTTCTCAACCTTTTCCCATAATGTGTTTAGTGCCATCCATAACGATCCCAACCAGAAAAAGGAAAGAAAACAAGCAAAGAAATTTTGCCGTAAATCCCAAAAAGCTTCAAGACTTGGTGTTGTTGGTTTTTCTAACTCTAAAATCAAGATGGTCATAATAATTGCTAGAACAGCATCTGTCAATACAATTAATCTGTCTTTCTTCATCGGATTGCATCCCCTTTCTTTTTTGTAACATTCTATCTTATCGCATAATATTGGATATTCTTTCATAATCCGACTACAAACAAAAATAAACCAAAAAGTCTGTCCCTATTATGCTATATTTAACTCTAGAAGTATTCATCCATCTAATTAATAAATATATCATATTTCACAATAAATGAATACTATCAAAGATTCATCCCCTTTCACTTCATCATTTAGTGTTGCTTAGATTTATCAAAAACAACCAAATTTGTATTAATTTCAAGTATCACCTAGTTACAAAAATTTGGGGTGAACAGAAAAAGCATCCCGTATTTTTGATACGAAATGCTTTCAATAAGTTTAAATAAGTTTTAACGTTTACTAAATTGTGATGCTTTACGAGCTTTTTTCAAGCCTGGTTTCTTACGTTCAACTTTACGTGAGTCACGTGTAAGAAGTCCTGCGCGTTTCAATGAATCGCGGAAGTCTGGATCTACTTGAAGAAGGGCACGAGCGATACCGTGACGGATAGCTCCTGCTTGACCAGCGTAACCACCACCTACAACGTTAACGAAAACGTCGTATGAACCTACAGTTGAAGTAACTGCGAATGGTTGGTTGATGACCAAACGAAGATCAGCGTGTGGGATGTACTCTTCAACATCTTTTTTGTTAACAGTGATTTTACCAGTTCCTGGAACAAGGCGAACGCGTGCAACAGCGTTTTTACGACGTCCAGTACCTGCATATTGTGCTTGTGACATACTTTATTGTTCCTTTCCTTAGATAAGTCCTGAAATATCAAGAACTTCTGGTTGTTGTGCAGCGTGAGTGTGCTCAGCTCCAACAAATACTTTCAATTTCATACCTTGAGCGCGGCCAAGAGTATTGTGTGGAAGCATACCTTTAACTGATTTTTCGATCAAACGTACTGCATTTTTAGAACGAAGTTCACCAGCAGAGATTGATTTCAATCCACCTGGGTGGTTTGAGTGAGTGTAGTAGATCTTATCAGTTGCTTTTTTACCAGTCAATTTAACTTTTTCAGCATTGATAACGATTACGAAGTCACCTGTATCAGTGTGAGGTGTGAATGTTGGTTTGTTTTTTCCGCGAAGCACGCTAGCAACAACTGCTGAAAGGCGTCCAAGAGGTACATCAGTTGCGTCAACAACGTACCATTTGCGTTCTACTTGGCCTGGTTTAGCCATGAATGTAGTTTTGTTCATGATTTCTCCTATATGAATGTCGTTTTTGTTTACAGGGCGGATGTTCCGGTCCGCGAGTTATTTGAAAGGTTCCGGGGCCTTACAAATGGGGTAAACAATACCGCCTACTATTGTATCAAAATTCTAAGATAAAAGTCAACCGATTTGGAAAATTATTTACGATTTTCTTTTCCAATGACAAATCCGATCAAGGCATTCGGGCCGACGTGAGCTGAAATAACTGGTCCAAGAGGCATCACAAGGACTTCATCGATGCCTTCAAGCGCAAGCATTTCTTCCTTCAGTACTTCGGCTCCTTCTAGATCGTTGGTATAAGATACCAAGGCTGTACCTTCACCGATATCTGCTTTGATCAGCTCCAGTAATTCCCGGACAGCTTTTTTGCGTCCCCGAACCTTGCTAATTGGCACTAATTTCCCTTCCGCATCAATCCAGAGAATGGGTTTGATGCTGGCCAAACTTCCCATGATCGCGGCACTTTTTGAGAGACGGCCTCCACGCATGAGGTGGTAGAGGTCATCGACGAGGAAATAAGTCCGCAGTTTTGGCGCTAAGTCCATGATTTCTTCCTTGGCTTCTGCTAATGAACGGCCTGCATCACGCGCAGCTACTGATCGCATAACCAGGTAGCCCTCTCCAATCCCAGCCGCCTTCGGATCGACAATCTCGATCACGGCTTCCGGGTAGTCTTCTAAAACCAGGTCTCGTGCCATGATTGCACTCTGATAAGTCCCAGATAAGACCGATGAAAAGGCTACATAAAGCAGGTCTTTCCCTTCTTTGGCAAATTGTTCAAAGGTTTCCTGAAATTGGCCCACATTGACCTGACTGGTTGTAGGTTTGGCCCCATTTTTCATGGCTTCTAAAAGCTCAGGACTGGTCAATTGACCTTGGCCTACTGTCTGGTAAACCGTCCCATCTAACTCAATGGTCAATCCAAGAATGGTCACCTGGTGTTCCTTGGCCCAGTTCTGATCTAAATCTGCGGTCGAATCGGTTAAAATAGCAAATGTCATTACTTGTCTCCCATCATTTCTTGTAATTGTCGCAATACTTCGTGATCGAGCGGTCGCATGGGTGGTTTTTGATCGTTCACCACTCGCTGCGCATGATTGAGATTCCCTTTGACAACTGCGACCCGTTTTTCTAACTCTCTGGCAGATACCCGAAGGGCCCCTTGAGCAAAGACGGTCCATTGCTCATTTAAGTCACTGGTCGCTACCGATACTTGGTGGAGGGGCGTGTTAAGCTCTGCCGCCAAGCGCTCGATATAGTCATCTGCCGTCTCATCCTCGCCGGTAAAGACCACCTGAACATTGAACTCCTCATAGGTCTGTCGCACTCCTGGCATATACTGGGCATCAAAGACACAGATGACTTCGATCCCTTCAAAGCTAGCATAGTGGCTCAGCTTTTGCAGAAGGATGTTGCGGGCTGCATCGAGCTCACTTTTTTGAAAGAGCTGGCGGGTCTCCTGCCAAAAGGCAATCATATTATAGCCGTCAACCAATAAGATTTTTCGTTTCATATCATTGCCTTTCTACTATTATAGTATAGTTATAGTCGGTTGCGAAAGACCTCATACATGAGAATGGCTGCTGCCACACTGGCATTGAGGCTTTGAACATGGCCATTCATGGGAATGGTGATCATCTCATCAACTTGTTTTTTGATATTGGCTGAGATCCCTTTTCCTTCATTACCAATGATCAAGGCTAACTTGCCAGCCGTATTCCACTGATGCGATGGCGTGCCGTTCATGTCGGTCCCAAAGATCCAGAAGCCTTCTTCTTTTAGCTTGTCTAAGGTTTGGCTAAGATTGGTCACACGCGCAATGGGAATGTGTTCCACTGCTCCGGTAGAAGTTTTAGAAACCACTGGGGTTACCCCAACCGCCCGGTGCTTAGGAATGATGACTCCTGAGACATTGGTCGCATCAGCTGTCCGTAAGATAGATCCAAGATTGTGCGGATCTGTTAAGCCATCGAGAATCAATAAAAGAGGGTTCTCTTCTTTGGCTGTCTGTTTCAGAATCGCTGCCAAGTCTGTGTAAGCAAAGGCTGCCACACGGAGAACAAAGCCTTGGTGAACAGCTCCTTCCGTCATTTCCTGCAGGGTTTTCTTTGGCGTCCAAGAAATCGACACTTTTTTCTCAGCTGCTAAGGCCTTGATCTTGTCGACATTTTTTCCTCGAAGGTCTTCTTGAATATATAATTTATTGCCTGTATTGGCTTGTAAAGCCTCGGTGACTGCGTGGACACCGTATACGATATCGTTTTTTTCCATAGAACTAGTATACCATAAGAAAGGAGGATGAGGCCAATTCATGATATAATGAAATGAAATCTATCTCAGCGAAACCAACAAAATAGAAAGGAAGCCATGCCTCTTTTTCAACGAACCATCAAGCTCACCTTGGCCACCTGTTTAGCAGCTGCCCTTGCTTATGCTCTGGGCTTGACCTATGCCATCTCAGCTGGCATCATTGCCATCTTGAGTATCTCTGATACGCGTCGCAGTACCATCAAGCAGGCCTACCAGCGCTTTATGTCGACCTTGTTGGCCCTTGCTATCGGAAGTCTCGCCTTTTCCTTTTTAGGGTTCAACCTCTGGGCATTGGGAGCCTTTATCGCTCTCTATGTTCCTGGTGCCTTTCTATTGGGCTGGCAAATCGGCATCACGCCAAGTACGGTGCTGGTCACCCATCTCTTAATTGAGCAGTCTACTTCCTGGGGACTCTTGCTCAATGAACTTGCTCTCTTTTTAATTGGGACCAGCTTTGCCTTGCTGGCCAATCTCTATATGCCCTCTAACCAGGGAGCAATCGATCACTACCACGATGTTGTCGAAGACCAACTGAAAAAGATCCTTGGTCGTTTTGCGGAATTACTTGGTAAAGGGGATGGTCGCAATGATGCTCGCTTGATCAAGGAATTGGACGGTATCCTAAAGGACGCTTTGAAGCTAGTTTATCTGGACCATTCCAACCACCTCTTTCACCAAACCAACTACCATATTCACTACTTTGAAATGCGCAAGCGGCAAAATGATATCCTGCGGGATATGGCAGAAAACGTCAACCGTTGTCTGTTAGCTGCGAGTGAAAGCATAATCCTTGCTCAACTTTTTAAGAAGACGGCCCAACAGTTAAGTCAGGAAAATCCTGCCCAAGATCTTCTAGATGATATTAGTCAGTATTTGGCGATCTTTCGCGAACGCCCTCTTCCCAAGACCCGTGAAGAATTTGAAACACGCGCCACCTTGCTCCAGTTGTTAAGAGACTTAGAAAATTTCATCCAGATCAAGGTTGATTTTTACCAACAATTTCATCAGGAGACAGAATAGATGAATACAAAAAATATAACGACAATCAAATACAGCTCTTTATCAACTGTATTGAGTTGATGAAAAATGACAAGCTGGAGAGGACAAAAATGCTTCTCTCCTCTTTTGTTGTTCAAAGCGATGAGGCTATTCGTAACTTTGAATGGTTGCATTGATAAGAAAGTTTCCGTGCATTCATATTCTTATCCTAAAATTTTAAAAACAAATAATTGAAAATTACATTTCTTTATGGTAGAATAAGAGGGTATTCGATAATACGTAGTGATATATTTTTACAATAATATAAATAAGATATTTTTCATAAAAATATACACAACGGTAACGTAATATAGAAAACAATTTTTGAAAATTGTTTTGCAGATTTTTATCTGAAAGATCCTTCAAAACTACAATATAAAATAGGAGTACTACGCATGGCAAATATGCCTACTAAACACAAATCGTTTCGTGTAGGATTGAATTTTTTAGGAGTAGCTACAATTCTGTGCACTAGTTTTTTAGCTTCATCTGGTACAGTAAATGCTGATTCTAGCGTAAGTAATGAATCAACAAACAAACCTCTACCAATCACTCCTCCCAACATCGATCCTAACAGTTATAGCTTGACATGGTTCGATGAATTCAATGGTACAACACTTGACCAATCAAAATGGGCCTATGCCTATTCAAGTTTTGACACTGCTGCAAGAACTCAAATGCACAATACTGATAATCCGGAAAACGTTTCAGTGTCCGATGGAGTTCTGCATCTAACAGCGCTTTACTCACCAACACGACAAAGGTGGAACTCAGCTACTAAACAAATGGAAACTATTCCAAGAACAAATACCAGAAAAGACAAAGACGGGAAAGTAGAAGTATACCCTGCACCGTTTACATCTGGAGCCATTAATACTTTTAATGACAAAGGTAAGGTAAAAGCATCTTTTAAAGGTGATTTCTATGCTGAAGCTCGTATCAAATTACCAATGAGTGAATCATCATGGTCCTCTTTCTGGTTAACTGGTACGAATCGCAAGGAATGGCCTGGTAATGGTGAAATCGACGTCTTTGAATCAAAAGGATATGATCCAAGCGTTCTACAAGCCAATACCCATACACCTAAATCAGAGGGAGCTAGAAATAGCAAACAAACCCAAAGGCAAATTTCTAATAATGGAGATACACAGTCTGACTTCCACACATACGGAGTCTTAAAGACTAAGGATAGTGTCAACTTCTATTATGATGGAGAGCTTAAGGGAACTGTTCTAATGAAGGACATTAAGGACCCAAATCCATTAGCTGATCCTGAAAATGGTATGACTTTACGTCTAAGTCATATGGTTGGTGGTTCATTCCTAAAAGACGGAACGCCTGGTGGCCGTGACTACACTGATGCTACTCAACATATCGACAGTTACCGTGATGGTTCTCGTTCAGATATGCTTGTAGATTATGTACGCGTATGGCAGCCAATTTCCACGGAAGAAACTACTACAACTACTACAACAACTGAAGAGCCTACGACTACTTCAACTACAACAACTGAAGAGCCTACGACTACTTCAACTACAACAACAACTGAAGAGCCTACGACTACTTCAACTACAACAACGACTGAAGAGCCTACAACTACAACAACTACAACAACGACTGAAGAGCCTACAACTACTTCAACCACAACAACGACTGAAGAGCCTACGACTACTTCAACCACAACAACGACTGAAGAGCCTACGACTACTTCAACTACAACAACGACTGAAGAGCCTACGACTACTTCAACCACAACTACAACTGAAGAGCCTACGACTACTTCAACCACAACTACAACTGAAGAAACATCAGAAAACCCTGGAACTACAGAAAATCCTGGAACTACAGAAAACCCTGGAACTACAGAAAACCCTGGAACTACAGAAAATCCTGGAACTACAGAAAACCCTGCAACACCAGAAAATCCTGCAACACCAGAAAATCCTGCAACGCCAGAAAATCCTGCAACGCCAGAAAATCCTGGAACACCAGAAAATCAAGGTAGCAAAGATGATTGGAATTCCCCTACAACCCAAGAAGCACTTCAAAATAGTAATGAAGAAAGCCTAGCCCAATCATCAGGAAACGGTGGAGGTCACAAATCACTTCTTCCAAGTACCGGTGAAGTTGTAGCAACTGGCCTTGTATTCTCAGGAGTACTTACGTTAGTAGGTGCAGTCTCTTTGAAACGTAAATCATCTCGTAAATAAACAATAAATACTAGATAAAATGACTCTTTGTCAACTGTAGTAGGTTGATAAGACGTTACAAAAAGGAGAGAACCAAAATGGTTCTCTCCTTTTTGATGTTCAAAGCTATGAGGATTCTAGTTTTGAAGTTTTCAAAGTTCCGGAAGCCAAAAGCATTGCGCTTGATGACCTTAATGAGGTTATTAGTAGCCTCTAGTTTTGCATTTGAGTATGGCAGTTCCAGTGCGTTTATGATCTTGTCCTTATCTTTCAAAAAGGTCTTAAAAACAGTTTGAAAAATAGGATTTACACAAGAAATCGCTTCTTCAATAAGATCAAAGAAATGGTTAGCTTGTTTCTCTTGAAAATGAAAGTGTAATAGTTGATAGAGGTCGTAGTACTGTCTAAGTTCTTGAGAGTATGAAAGCAACTTTTCTAGAACCTCTTTATTGGTCAAGTGTGAGCGAAAAGTAGGGCGATAAAAACGTTTATCGCTGAGTTTACGACTATCCTGTTGAATGAGTTTCCAGTAACGTTTCAGTACCTTATATTCGTGCGATTTCCGATCAAACTGATTCATGATTTGGATGCGAAGACGGTTCATAGCACGACTTAGATGTTGTACAATGTGAAAATGATCCAGAACGATTTTAGCGTTTGGGAGTGAAACAGTCTGGGGGACTGTTTCAGCCTGAGCCTTGAAATTCGAAAGCGAAGTTTTCTGGCAATATCGTAGTAGGGGTTAAACATATCCATGGTAATGACTTTCACTCGACTTCTCACCTGTCTAGAATAGCGAAGGAAATGATTGCGAATAATTACTTGAGTCCGCCCATCCAGAATAGCTACGATCTTTCTGGAATTAAAATCCTGTGCAATGAAGCTCATCAACCCTTTCTTGAAGCTGTATTCATCCCAAGACATGTGAGTTAGAAGGAAAGATAAATCTGTCTTGAATTTGAATTCTTTCAATTTACGAATGACTGTTGAAGTAGAGACAGACAGACTTTCTGCGATAGCTGTCATAAGAATCTTTCCAATGATGGTTTGGTCACTTTTCATTATAGGTCTTATGGGACTTTTCTTTTTGCTATTCTTTTTATAACCCTTAATTAAATTACATAGAAATGATCTTGCCCGTCATTAATGTAATACACCACTTCTTTTTTTTGTATATATGATATAATTTTATTAGAAAAATCAAATTATTTAACAATTATTATTAACTAATAATTGAAAATATCTTTAATTATGATAAAATGAGTAGAGAGTATAGTTTTAATTTATATTAAGTAGTATATATTTATTTTAAACCTTCTCTTAAATGAATTTATCATTTAAAAATTTGAAAATAGGAGGATATTTATGAAAAATATTCCTAGTAAGTACAAAAAACTTAGGATAGGACTAATCATTTTAGGTGCCAGCACTATTTTAAGTAGCAACTTTTTTACTTCAATAAATACAGCCTACGCTGAGTCCGGTAAAGATAGTGAATTACCTAAGTATACATTGCCTGAAGGAGTACCTACTAATTACAACGTGTTATGGAATGATGAGTTTAACGGAAATGAGTTAGACCAAACAAAATGGGGTTATCTGTATTCTTCTTTCGATACTAGGGCTAAAACTCAAATGCATTTTACTGATAAACCAGAAAATGTTTCAGTATCTGATGGTGTCTTGCATCTTACAGCTCGCTACTCACCAACGCGCGAAAAATGGAATTCAGAAACAAACCAAATGGAAACCGTCCCTCGAACAAACACGAGATTGGATAAAAATGGTAAGGTTATAGAAGAATATCCTGCTCCATTCACATCTGGCGCAATCCAAACCGTGGATTCTAAGGGCAATGTTAAGGTAGCGTTTAAGGGTGATTATTATGCTGAAGCTCGTGTCAAATTGCCTATGAGTGAGTCTTCCTGGTCAGCATTCTGGATGTTTGGTACAAAGTATCCAGATTGGCCTGCTAGTGGTGAAATTGATATCCTAGAATCTAAAGGATATGATCCGAATTACTTACAAGCTAATGTTCATTCACCGTTTAAAGTTAATGCTGATTATAGTCAACAGAACGCAAAGCGTATCCCTAATAATGGTGACACACAAACTGATTTTCATACATATGGCGTCCTAAAACAAAGTAATAAAATGACTTTTATTTATGACGGTAAGCCATTTCACACGGTTGATTATAATAAACTGAATGTGAAAACTCCTTTTGTAGACCCAGATAACACTATGGCCCTTCGATTTACTCATATTGTTGGAGGATCGTTTCTTAAAGATGGAAATAATAGTCCACGCAACTTCACCGACGCTACTAAACATATTGATAGTTATCTAGACGGTTCGCGTTCTGATATGCTTGTAGATTACGTACGTGTTTGGCAGCCTGAAGAAACAACAAGTGAAGAGGCAACTACCACTACCACTACCACTACAACTACAACTGAAGAGCCTACAACTACTTCTACAACTACAACTGAAGAACCTAAGACTACTTCAACTACAACAACAGAAGAGCCTACTACGACTACTTCTACAACTACAACAACTAAAGAGCCTACTACGACTACTTCAACTTCAACAACTGAAGAACCTAAGACTACTTCAACTACAACTACAACTGAAGAACCTAAGACTACTTCTACAACTACAACAACGACTGAAGAGCCTACAACTACTTCAACTACAACAACGACTGAAGAGCCTACAACTACTTCTACAACTACAACTACAACAACTGAAGAGCCTACAACTACTTCAACCACTACAACAACTGAAGAGCCTACAACTACTTCAACCACTACAACAACTGAAGAGCCTACAACTACTTCTACAACTACAACTGAAGAGCCTACAACTACTTCAACCACTACAACAACTGAAGAGCCTACAACTACTTCTACAACTACAACTGAAGAGCCTACAACTACTTTGACTACAACTACAACTGAAGAGCCTAAGACTACTTCAACTACAACAACTGAAGAGCCTAAGACCACTTCAACTACAACAACGACTGAAGAGCCTACAACTACTTCAACTACAACAACGACTGAAGAGCCTACAACTACTTCAACTACAACAACGACTGAAGAGCCTACAACTACTTCAACTACAACAACGACTGAAGAGCCTAAGACTACTTCTACAACAACAACAACGACTGAAGAGCCTACAACTACTTTGACTACAACTACAACTGAAGAAACACCAGATAATCCTGGAACTCCAGATAACCCTGGAACTCCAGATAATCCTGGAACACCAGATAACCCTGGAACTCCAGATAACCCTGCAACACCAGATAACCCTGGAACACCAGATAACCCTGGAACACCAGATAACCCTGGAACACCAGATAACCCTGGAACTCCAGATAATCCTGGAACACCAGATAATCCTGGAACTACAGAGAACCCTGGAACTACAGAAAACCCTGCAACGCCAGAAAATCCTGCAACGCCAGAAAATCCTGCAACGCCAGAAAATCCTGCAACGCCAGAAAATCCTGCAACGCCAGAAAATCCTGCAACGCCAGAAAATCCTGGAACTACAGAAAATCCTGCAACGTCAGAAAATCAAGGTAGCAAAGATGATTGGAAATCCCCTACAACCCAAGAAGCACTTCAAAATAGTAAGGAAGAAAGCCTAGCCAAATCATCAGGAAACGGTGGTGGTCACAAATCACTTCTTCCAAGTACTGGTGAAGTTGTGGCAACTGGCCTTGTATTCTCAGGAGTACTTGCGTTAGTAGGTGCAGTCTCTTTGAAACGTAAATCATCTCGTAAATAAACAATAAATACTAGATAAAATGACTCTTTGTCAACTGTAGTAGGTTGATAAGACGTTACAAAAATGAGAGAACCAAAATAGTTCTCTCATTTTTTATGTTCAAAGCGATAAGAATTCTAATTTTAAAATTTTTAGGCTTCTTGCTAGCCGTTAGCGGTGGCCTCCTCCTCTTGAAAAAGAAGGAAGTTGAGTAAGTTCCAGGTTTAGACTTGGATGCTATGAAAAGAACCTTCGCAGATGCGAAGGTTCTTCTTATTCCACCAATTCCAACACAACAGTTTGGTAAGGGGCCAATTCGAGCACTTGCTCTCCTTCTTGGAATAATCCTGCAGTATTATTTAAAACGACCGTTTTAATCGGAGTTGGCAACTCCAGGGTGGCCTCACGATTTTGGAAATTGCTAATCACCAAGAGACGCTTGTCCCCACGGCGTTCGAAAGCAATGATGTTTTCACGGTCCCGATAAGCCGGGATCATATCTCCAAACCGAATGGTATTTCCGTATAGGGGATGGCGGTACAAGGCGGTCAGCTGGCGATAATAATTCAAGATGGAATTGGGATCCTTTTCCTGATCTTCCACATTGATGGCAACATCTGGTTTTGGGCTGATCAACCAGGCTGACCCATCGCTAAAGCCCAGACCTGGCTCTCTTGACCACTGCATGGGTGTCCGTGCATTATCCCGGCTGTATTTGGCGATAACTGCTAAGGCTTCTTCCTCGCTCAAACCAGCTTCTTTAGCCACATGGTAGCCATTGATGGTCGCGATATCATCAAAATCTTCCACCGATTCAAAGACTTGGTTTTCCATTCCAATTTCTTGGCCTTGATAGATAAAAGGAATTCCCTTGCGCAAGATTTGAATGGTTCCCAGGGCTTTTTTACTGGTATTGTTTACTGAACCTTCCGCGATATAGTGGGACACACCACGAGGTTCGTCATGATTTTCGATAATGGTAGAGAGGATCCCAATGCTATCCGCGCGCTCATGGGCTTGGAAAATACTTTCCTTGAGTTCATCTGCTGTTGGAAGACTGTGGTCAAACCAGCCTTTTCCTTCTTGCCCCAGCATGGTTTGTTTGAAGTCAAAGATCGAGGAGAAGACACCATCTTTTCCAATAAAAAAGTGCAACTCTTCGTCGGTTTCATTGAAAACTTCCCCTACTGTGAAGGCATTGTACTTGGCAAAAGTACGCTCCTTTAACTCTTGCAAGAAAGGTTCAATCGGTTGGGCATTGACCAGCGATTCTGGTACTGGAACCAAGCCATTTTTGCGATCAGACGGAAGTGAACGCCATTCTAGATCTTTTTTAATGTTGATAATGGCATCGATCCGGAAGCCCGCAATTCCCTTGTCCAACCACCAGTTGATCATGGTGTAAATTTCTTCGCGCAAGACAGGATTTTGCCAATTAAGGTCTGGCTGATCCTTGTGGAAAGAATGGAGATAGTATTTGTTGGTGCCAGGAACCGGCTCCCAGACACTGCCTCCAAAGTAACTTTCCCAGTTGTTGGGTTCCTTGTCACTTTCGATGAAATAAAAGTAGTCTGCATAAGGGCCATCTGGATCCGCTAGAGCTTTTTGGAACCATTCGTGATGACTGGAGCAGTGGTTGACCACCAAGTCCATGATGATGGAAATGCCCCGCTTCTTGCCTTCCGCAATCAACTCTTCCATATCTTCCATAGTCCCAAAAATAGGATCAATGGCATAATAGTCGGAAATATCATAGCCCTGGTCAATAAACGGACTCTTGTAAATAGGAGATAACCAGAGAATGTCAATCCCTAAGTCTTGAAGGTAATCGAGTTTTTCCGTGATTCCTTTCAAATCCCCAACGCCATCACCATTGCTGTCTTTAAAGCTTTTTGGGTAGATCTGATAAGCGACCTTCCCCTTCCACCAGTCTTTTTCCATGTTTTGTCTCCTTAAAATGAAAGAGACTGAGACATATCGTCTCAGTCTCTACAGTGTCAGTACGTATTAGTATACTGTTTTTTCAGTTTCTTTGTCGAAGAAGTGAGCTTTGTTCAAGTCAAATCCAAGTTCGATAGTTTCACCAGTTCCAAGGTAGTCACGCGCATCCACTTTAGCGATGAATTCGTTGTCACCAACTTGGCAGTACAAGTGAGATTCAGAACCAAGCAATTCAGAAACAGAGATGGTTGCTTTTACTACTGATTCTGGGAATGTTTCAAGGAAAGCAGATTCTGTATTCACGTCTTCTGGACGGATACCAAAGATGATTTCTTTTCCTTCATATCCTTTTTCACGAAGAACTTTCAAAGTACCTTCTGGAACTTTCAAGTTAAGGTCTTTAGCCACGATGTGATCACCATCTAATTTCACATTGATGAAGTTCATTGCAGGGCTTCCGATGAATCCAGCTACGAATTTGTTTACTGGGTTTTTGTACACTTCTTGAGGAGTTCCAACTTGTTCCACACGTCCGATTGTACCAGTACCTGCAGGGTTCTTAGTAGCAGACATGATAACGATACGGTCCGCAAGTGTCATCGCTTCTGTTTGGTCGTGGGTTACATAGATGGTTGTAGCACCGATACGACGGTGGATTTTCGCGATTTCAGCACGCATCGATACACGAAGTTTAGCATCCAAGTTTGACAAAGGTTCGTCCATCAAGAACACTTTTGCGTCACGGACAATCGCACGTCCCATGGCCACACGTTGACGTTGACCACCAGAAAGGTCAGCTGGTTTACGATCCAAGAATTCTTTCAAACCAAGGATTTCAGCTGCTTCTTGTACACGTTTGTCGATATCTTCCTTGCTGTATTTACGCAATTTCAAACCAAATGCCATGTTATCGTACACAGTCATGTGTGGGTAAAGAGCGTAGTTTTGGAATACCATGGCAATATCACGGTCTTTAGGTGCTACGTTGTTTACAACAGTACCATCGATCGAACATTCACCTTCTGTGATGTCTTCAAGACCAGCGATCATACGAAGAGTAGTTGATTTACCACATCCTGAAGGACCTACGAAAACGATAAATTCTTTGTCTTTGATGTCCAAGTTGAAGTCTTCAACTGAGTAGTGTTCGCTATTTGGATATTTTTTATAAATGTGATTCAGATTCAATTCTACCATGATGGTACTCCTTTGATTTTTATAGTTCTATTGTAAATGAAAACGTTTTACAAATCTATGGCAAGTCTCACAAAAAAGAAAAAGAGTTTTGTGCAAGTTGCACAAAACTCTGGATTGATTCCGTTTAAATCACATCTTGTAAGACCAAATGATAGCACAGGGCTAGATCTGTCAGATTTTTCAACTGAAGCCCCGTCAACTCCTCCCACTTGTCAATCTTGTATTGGAGCGAATTGCGGTGGAGATAGAGTTGCTGGGAGGCCTTGGTTACGACTGCCCCATTGTCCCAAAGAGCAACAATGATGTCTTGCAATTGATCTTGACTTTCAATCAACTGATGCAAGCTTGCTTTGATTGGGGTGAGATCCAGATCTGCCTGCTCGATTCCCCACAGATAGAGTTGAGAAAAGCGATAGACACCTTGATGGCCTTCTCGAATCCAAGCTCGAAAGACAGCCTGTTCTGCTCGGATGACAGGAGACACTTTCCCGTCTTTAGACTCGGTCCATACTTGCCCGACCAGAATAGATAAACGAATATTGAAGTCATACTCCATGGCAGAGACGGTATCTTTTAAGATATCGGCCACAGGTAAAGACTGGTCTTGGTCCAGAATGAGCACATAATCTTGTCCGCTCAGTTGCAAGGTTGCTCGGAAGTTGGGTAAGAGTGTCTGCATCATCTCTAGCCAAGAAGCCGTCCCTTCCGCTGTTGAATGCGAGATGTGGCAATAGACGAGCTGCATTTTTTTGATGACTTGAGGGGCTTCTCCCTTTCCATCGATCAGGTATTGGTACCAAGGATTAGGGGCAACCTCTTCTTCATCGCCCAACCAGGAAATCAATTGTTTTTCTCGCTCGGTTAGCTCTTCTTCCTTCAGCAGCAACCATTGATGAGCCTGAAGGGGAATGGCTACATAACCTACTGGTGGATTGGCTTGATCCGTCACCTCTGCATGAGGAAACCACTCTCTGATATTTTTCACTGCTTTCTTCCTTCTTCTACTTGCTGGATGCACCAGTCAATCAGCTCTTCTAGACGAGAGAGCTCCCCCGTCATATGGAGATAACCCATGACAGCCTCAAAGCCCGTCGACATCCGATAGGTCACGACATCCGCATTTTTGGCCTTGGTATGGCTATTGGTATTGCGACCGCGCTTGTAGATCTCCAACTCTTTTTCCGTCAGAATTTCTTGCTCCAGCATGCTTTCAATCAAGCTGGCCTGAGCCCTAGCAGAGACATAGCGGGTGGCAGCCTGGTGAAGCTTATTGGGCTTGGTCATCCCTTGAAAGATCAGGTGTCTGCGAATATACATGGAATAGACCGCATCTCCCTCAAAGGCAAGGGCAATCCCATTGATTAGATTGACATCAATCACGTGTCCACCTTACACCTTCTTTTGTATCCAAGAGCTTGATTCCTTGCACAGCTAATTCATCGCGAATGGCATCTGCTCGCGCAAAATCTTTCTTAGCCCGCGCTTCCTGACGTTCAGCGATCAAGGCTTCAATATCTGCATCCAAGACTTCTTCGACAAAGACCACTCCAAAGACTTCTAACATCTTGGTCAAGGTATCCTTGACGTCTTGATTGTAGTGACCTGAATTGATCCATTTAGCCAATTCAAAGATGACGGTGATGCCGTTTGCCGCATTGATATCTTCATCCATCGCCGCGATAAACTTATCCACAAAGCCTTGCAAATCTGCTGGATCTACTTCTCCTGTGAACGGTTGCTCATAGGTATTTTTCAAATACTTGAGGTTGGTCTCCGCATCGCGCACCGCTTTTTCTGTAAAGTTAATAGGCTTGCGGTAGTGCTGGGTTGCAAAGAAGAAGCGAAGCACTTGGCCGTCGATAGTCTTCAATGCATCATGCACGGTGATAAAGTTGCCTAAAGACTTGGACATCTTGACATTATCAATATTGACAAAGCCATTGTGCATCCAGTAATTGGCAAAGGTCTTGCCTGTTTTAGCTTCAGACTGGGCAATTTCATTAGTATGGTGTGGGAACTCAAGGTCGGCTCCACCACCGTGGATATCAATGGTATCGCCTAAAATCCCCGTTGACATGACCGAACACTCGATGTGCCAGCCCGGACGACCAGGACCCCAAGGACTGTCCCAAGAAATCTCTCCTGGTTTGGCAGCTTTCCAGAGGGCAAAGTCGACTGGATTTTCCTTGCGGGCTGTTTCTTCATCTGTCCGACCTGAAGCTCCTAGCTCCAAGTCTTCCAAGGTTTTATTGGCTAACTTAGCATAGTTATGGGATTTTTCCACACGGAAATAAACATCACCTTGACTCTCATAAGCATAGCCTTTTTCGATCAAATCTGCGACAAAACGAATGATGTCATCCATAAACTCAACCACACGAGGGTGACGGGTTGCAGGTTTCACCCCAAGAGCCGTCACATCCTCACGAAAGGCTGCGATGTACTTATCCGCCACTTCCTGAGGAGTAATGCCTTCTTCCTTGGCACGGTTGATGATCTTATCATCCACATCGGTGAAGTTGGAAATATAGGCAACTTCGTAGCCACGATACTCAAAGTAGCGACGAATCGTGTCAAAGGCTACCGTTGAACGGGCATTCCCAACGTGGATATAGTTGTAAACTGTTGGCCCACAAACATACATGCGGACCTTCCCTTCCTCGATGGGGATAAATTCTCGCAAATCACGAGACATGGTATCATAAATTTTTAACACGCTTCATTTCCTTTCTGTTTCTACTCTTTTGGCTTCAAGTAAACCACCTGAGTCTGTTTGACAAAGCCTATCTTTTCATATAAGCGTTTGGCACCTACATTGCTGTCTTCCACGGCAATCTGAAATGCCTTATCATTTTGCTCCATGAGTTGGTTGACGAAGGATTGGTGACACGACTCATTGGATCTCCTTACAGGCTCGAAGACCGATGGCTGGCTTCCTTGGCATGCTCCAGCTTGTTCATGTAGTATTCGCGTTTTTCTTCTTCTTGGTGAATGACTGGTTCGTCTTTTCGACCGTGCACCCGCACGATCTTGGCAGGAACACCGACAACGGTCACATCACTTGGTACATCTGAGACCACGACAGCTCCTGCTCCGACTTTAGCCTTGGCTCCGATTTCCACCGGGCCAATGACTTGGGCATGAGCGGAGACCAAAGCTCCTTCACGAACCGTTGGATGGCGTTTGCCGACATCTTTCCCTGTTCCCCCAAGGGTCACCCCGTGGTAGAGCATAACGCCTTTTTCAACAATGGCTGTTTCCCCAATGACGAGGCCTGCTCCATGGTCGATAAAGACACCCGAAGCAATGGTCGCACCTGGATGGATTTCGATCTGGGTCCAAAAACGCCAGAACTGACTGTGCATCCGAGCTAGAAGCTTAAAGCCATGATTCCACAAAAAGTGAGAAACACGGTGAGCAGCTAACGCTTTGACGCCTGGATAGGTCAAAAGGACCTCCAGCGAGGTACGTGCTGCTGGGTCATTTTCTTTTACAATATCAATGGTTTCACGCCACCATCCCATACCGTGCTCCTTTCTTTTAAATGCTTATTCTTTCGTTGCTTCACCTGCATCTTTGGCAAAGTCTTTTCTAGTTTTGTGGTGACGAGGACGATCGCCATGACGAGGACCCTTTTCACCTTTTTCTTCTGAATGTTCAGGTTTTGGTGGACGTGGCAAGAGTGCCTTCATGGAAGCATCTACACGACCTTTTTCGTCAATCTTGATAATCTTAACATCCACTTCATCCCCAATCGCTACCAAGTCTTCGACACGGTTGGTACGCGTCCAAGCCATTTCAGAGATGTGAACGAGGGCATCCGTCTTGTCAAAGAGGTTGACAAAGGCACCGAATTTCTCGATCCGAACAACTTTGGCATGGTAGACTTCGTCCACTTTGGCTTCACGAACCAAACCAGCAATGATTTCTTTAGCGCGGTTAATGGCTGCTTGGTCGCTCGAATAGATAGATACGTTTCCTTCTTCGTCGATATCAATCTTAACGCCTGTTTCAGCAATGATCTTATCGATGGTTTCTCCACCCTTACCGATGACAATCTTGATCTTGTCGACATCAATCTTGATGGTATCAATTTTCGGAGCAGTTGGAGCCAATTCTGGACGAACTTCTGGAATCGTTGCTTCAATCACGTCAAGGATTTCAAAACGCGCTTTCTTGGCTTGGGCAAGCGCTTCTGTCAAGATTTCTGCAGTAATCCCTTGGATCTTAATATCCATTTGAAGGGCTGTAATCCCGTCACGAGTCCCAGCAACCTTGAAGTCCATGTCTCCAAAGTGGTCTTCCAAACCTTGGATATCTGTCAATACGGTGTAGTTGTTTCCATCTGAGATGAGACCCATGGCAATACCAGCTACTGGGGCCTTGATTGGCACACCACCAGCCATAAGGGCAAGAGTTCCCGCACAGATAGATGCTTGAGATGAAGAACCATTTGATTCCAAGACTTCTGCTACCAAACGGATGGCGTATGGGAATTCTTCCAAGCTTGGCAATACTTGAGCAAGGGCACGCTCACCAAGAGCACCGTGACCAATTTCACGACGACCAGGCGCACCGTAACGACCTGTTTCCCCTACAGAGTATTGTGGGAAGTTGTAGTGGTGCATAAAGCGTTTCTTATACTCAGGATCCAAACCATCGATGATTTGCGTTTCACCCATTGGTGCCAAGGTCAAGACAGAAAGGGCTTGCGTTTGTCCACGCGTAAAGAGACCTGAACCGTGCACACGAGGAAGATAGTCAACTTGTGCATCCAAAGGACGGATTTCATCGACCTTACGACCATCCGGACGAACCTTGTCTTCTGTGATCAAACGGCGCACTTCTGCGTGTTCCATTTGTTCCAAGATTTCAGCCACGTCCCGCATGATGCGATCAAACTCTTCGTGGTCTGCATATTTTTCTTCGTAAACTGCTGTGACTTGGTCTTTGACTGCTTGAGTCGCAGCTTCACGAGCCAATTTTTCTTCTACTTGAACCGCTTTTTGAAGGTCACTGTTGTAGGCTGCGATGATTTCAGCCTGCAATTCAGCATCCACATGAAGCAATTCCACTTCTGCTTTTTCTTTCCCAACTGCCGCAACGATTTCTTCTTGGAAGGCAATCAACTCTTTAACAGCTTCGTGCCCTTTCAGAAGAGCTTCCAACATGATTTCTTCTGACAATTCTTTGGCACCAGACTCTACCATGTTGATAGCGTGTTTGGTACCAGCTACTGTCAATTCAAGAAGCGAGCGCTCTGCTTGCTCTTGCGTTGGGTTGATGATGATTTCCCCGTCCACATAGCCTACTTGTACCCCAGCGATTGGTCCGTCAAACGGAATATCTGAGATAGAAAGTGCCAAAGATGAACCAAACATCGCTGCCATTGGTGCAGATGCATTTTCATCGTAAGAAAGGACTGTGTTGATCACTTGCACTTCGTTACGGAAACCTTCCGCAAACATTGGACGGATCGGACGGTCAATCAAACGCGCTGTCAACGTCGCATCTGTAGAAGGACGACCTTCCCGTTTCATAAAGCCACCAGGAAATTTCCCAGCCGCATACATTTTTTCTTCGTAGTTGACTTGAAGTGGGAAGAAATCCCCAGTTGCCATCTTCTTAGACATGACAGCTGCCGTCAAGACAGTTGACTCACCATAACGTACGACAACAGCCCCATTGGCTTGCTTGGCAACCTGACCAGTCTCTACGATTAACTCACGACCCGCAAAAGTCGTTTGAAACACTTGTTTTGTCATTGTAATCCCCTTTGGATTGATAAAATTATACGACTTGCCTACAAAAATCAGGATACAAAGGGCGTGAAGAATCCCGTATGAAAATAGGAGATTGACGCAGTGTGCCACGCACACCAGGAAATCTATCTTTTTCACTAGGGATTTAGCCCGTGTTCAACTATCAAGATATTTTGGACGGTTCGGCTTGCCGAACATTTCTGTAGAAAAATAGGAAGGTGACGCCGCACTCGATGAGTGCTAGGAAGCTTATCTTTTTTCCTAAGAAATGAGGCCAAAATTCAATTACTCAAAATACTAAGGCTACCCAACTCAACGAGATAGGAATTTCAAGAGCCCATCTATTTGTTATATCCTCATCTTTGTATCCAAGCACGTATACCTTTTATTTTAACATATTCAAGCCCAAAAGAAAAAGGCTTTGAGGGCCTTTTTCTTTGATTCTTCAGCAAGTTCTATATAAAAATTTTAGAGCTAGATATAGCTTCTGATTATTTTTACGATTTCACGAATTCAGTACTGTCGACATAAAAGCGTGTTTTGTGGGTTCCACCCTTGTAGTTCTTGTTGTTGCGTTTCAAGACAAAGCGTCTGTATGGATCAGAAGTTCCTTGAATAGTCGTTGTCACTTCAACCGAATCTTTATTGATCACCCATTCATCAGATGAAGGAATGTTCATCGGCAGCATCGCTCCACCACGACCACCAGGTACAATTTCGTAGAAAGCCTTGTCTTTTGTCGAATAGATCCAGCCGTCCTTTTTTTCATTTGTTAGTTGGATCAGCTGGTCTTGTGAAAGACTGCGGATAGAGTCCGATGTCTCTTCTGCATTCAATTTATCAATGACATCTTGTACATTATAAGTTCCCGGCGTGTAGGTATTGTAGTAATCAATGAACATATCTTGCGAGTAACCATCAATTGCACCGTGATCATTGTTCAACTCCAGTAAACGAGTCGGTTGCACCTGAAGTGAATAGGTCAAAGACGCACTGTTTTCAATAATCGAATAGATATCCGCTTGGTCTGCTTTTGACAAGGTTCCAATGGCTTCTTTATCATGTTCATCTGACTTAGCTTCTTCTGTTTGCTCTTTTTCTTGGGCCTTGTCAGATGATTTTTTGACCGATGAAGCTCCTACCGGACTGTGCTTACGCTCATAGCGTTTTGGGGCGCAAGCTGCTAGGGAAAGCAAGAGGGCTGCAGCTAGCAAATATGTTCCAATTTTTTTCATGTTTGTCTCCTTATTTTTTAGTTCACACGGTAGTACAAATCGTTCCCATTTGTAGCATCACTCTTACTCCAGTAAATGGATTCACTGCCACCTTCTCTTGAAGGAATGAAAAGAATAGGTGTGTCATTCGTTGCCCCAGGCATCCGACTAACTCCGTGTAAATTGCCTTCCTTGAAGTAAAAACCAGAAAATTGAACACCATTGACAGCACTACCATTGACCTTCACAATTCCTTGCGCATCAAACTCAATACTAGTGCCATACTTATTTTCCCAAACTCCCGCTACACTTGAGAAATTTCCAGCTTTTATTTCATCTAAATTCATACCAGTCTTTGTTTTGGCAGGGGCAGGAGCTGATTCGACATTTCCACTCACTCGCGTTGTATAGTCAAGGGCGATCCAACCTTGTCCAGATTCCAATTTGCCCCAGGTATGGCCATCTGCCTCTACTGTTTCCGTAATGGTGTGAGTTCCTTTTGCGATCATTCCTGCAGATGGAGCTGAGGTTGAGGGCTCTTTTCGAATACGAAGATCGGCTACGCTAACTTGCACTTGGAAGCTTTCTGATTTTTTCTCTTTTGCTTTAGCTGTTGATTTGGAATCCCCTGAACCGTCAAAAGTTTTCCAGTCAAGCTTAGTGAGGTCCAACTTCTTGGCTGAAATCCCAAGAGCTT
This sequence comes from Streptococcus sp. S1, assembly GCF_034137685.1. Lineage (NCBI taxonomy): Bacteria > Bacillati > Bacillota > Bacilli > Lactobacillales > Streptococcaceae > Streptococcus > Streptococcus dentalis. The sequence continues at coordinate 102,844 of NZ_CP139418.1, forward strand.
GTTCTGCTGTTTCCTTCCCACCGATTTGAATGGTTGCTTTCTTTTCTTCCTTGGCTTCCCCTTTTCCTAGTGAATAGAGGGTCAATTCCTGGTCTGGATTAAGGGATTGCCAAGTAGCATAAACGATTTGTCCACTGTCAAAAACTTCTAAACTGGAGCGATAGCCACCTGCAGAAGCTACATAGGCTACATGGAGCAAGGTTGGCTGGTTATCTTTCAAATAATACACAGCAGCAATCGTTTTGCCATCCCCAATCAGTAACTCGTCATTACCATCACGATTAAGATCCTCAAAAGAATATTGCCACTCATTGGTACTTCCAAGTGTTTGAAGATTAAAGACATACGCATATTCTTCTGAAGTTGCTTCGATCTTCTTCAGTTCATTTTGTAAAGCCGTTTGATCTTTGGCATTAATTGCGGCTGCATAAGCTTTGTACCGCTCCAAAACCTCTTGATAATACTTCTGACCTGTATCCTTCTTCTCTTTTTTAACCGACGAAGAGCTTGCCGTTTTTGGTTTACTTTGGCGTTCATAGCGTTTGGGCGCACAAGCGACTAGAGATAGCACGGATGCACCTGCTAATAGTGTAATCATAACCTTTTTCATAAAAACCTCCTCATATCTATCCTAGTATATCAAAAATGGTCAATTTTTCCAGCTCTTGTCAAGATTTTTACACAAGCATTTTCCCCTCTCCCTCTATGTTTCTGTCCTTTTTTCTGCTATACTTAAGGAAGAATACCGATCAAAAGGAGAACATTATGGAATTAAAAAAACGTTCTGAATTTCCTGAGAACGAACTCTGGGACCTCACAGCCCTCTACCAAGACCAGGAAGACTTTTTGCGCGCCATTGAAAAAACACGTGAAGAAATCAATGAATTTGTCCGTAACTACAAGGGCAAGCTCCACACCTTTGAAGACTTTGAAGTTGCCTTTGCGATCTTTGAGCAAATTCAGATCCAACTCAGCCACATTGGCAACTACAGCTTTATGCCCCAAACCACTGACTTTGGCGATGAAGCTTTTGCGGAAATTGCCCAAGCGGGGATGGATTTCGAAACTTGGGCGAGCGTCGAACTTTCCTTCTTTGACGATGCTTTGGTCGAAGCGGATGAAGATGTCCTCGAACGCTTGGGGCAACTCCCTCACCTCACTTTTGCCATTCGCCAGGCTAAAATTAAAAAAGCTCACTACTTGGGAGTTGATGTGGAAAAGACCTTGACCAACCTAGGTGAAGTCTTCTACGGACCACAAGACATCTATACCAAGATGCGGGCGGGCGACTTTGAAATGGCTGATTTCGAAGTGGATGGAAAAGTTTACAAGAATAGTTTTGTCACCTATGAAAACTTCTACCAAAACCATGAGAATGCGGAAGTTCGTGAAAAAGCCTTTCGTTCCTTCTCAGAAGGTCTCCGCAAGCACCAAAACACGGCTGCTGCTACCTATCTAGCCCAAGTCAAGTCTGAAAAACTGATTGCAGATATGCGGGGCTACGATTCTGTCTTTGACTATCTCTTGGCTGAGCAGGAAGTAGATCGTGCCATGTTTGACCGTCAGATTGACCTGATCATGAAGGACTTCGCTCCAGTCGCTCAAAAATTCCTCAAACACGTGGCCAAGGTCAACGGCCTTGAAAAAATGACCTTTGCTGATTGGAAGTTGGACTTGGACAGTGCGCTCAACCCAGATGTTACCATTGATGATGCCTATGATTTGGTCATGAAATCTGTAGCACCTCTTGGAGAAGAATACTCCCGTGAAATTGCTCGCTACCAAACCGAACGCTGGGTCGACTTTGCGGCCAATGAAGGCAAGGATTCCGGTGGTTATGCCGCTGACCCATACCGTGTCCACCCTTATGTCCTCATGAGCTGGACAGGACGCATGAGCGATGTCTACACCCTGATCCACGAAATCGGACACTCTGGTCAATTCATCTTCTCAGACAACAACCAAAGCTACTTCAACGCCCACATGTCGACCTACTATGTAGAAGCTCCTTCTACCTTTAACGAGCTCCTCCTCAGCGACTATTTGGAACACCAGTTTGACGATCCTCGTCAAAAACGCTTTGCCTTGGCTCACCGTTTGACAGATACCTACTTCCACAACTTCATCACCCACTTGTTGGAAGCAGCCTTCCAACGCAAGGTATACACCCTGATCGAAGAAGGTGGTACCTTCGGCGCTAGCAAGCTCAATAGCATCATGAAGGAAGTCTTGACCGAATTCTGGGGCGACGCCGTTGAAATCGATGATGACGCAGCATTGACCTGGATGCGTCAAAGCCACTACTACATGGGGCTTTACAGCTACACCTACTCAGCAGGCTTGGTTATCTCAACAGTGGGTTACCTGCATTTGAAGAACTCCGAAAATGGAGCTAAAGATTGGCTGGACCTCCTCAAATCAGGTGGTAGCAAGACCCCACTTGAGTCAGCCATGATCATCGGAGCAGATATCTCAACTGACAAACCACTTCGCGATACCATCCAATTCCTTTCAGACACTGTGGATCAAATTATTACCTACAGTGCAGAATTGGGAGAATAAGTACAATTTTCAGACTTAGTTTATTCTAAGTCTGATTTTTTATTTAAATATTACCAGTTAGTAATTGAAAGCGCTTTTATATTATGGTATGATTATTCTTGGATAAATATCCGAAGGGAGTAACATTATGAAAAAACGGTTGATTTTAACAATCTTAATTGCGTTATTATTTGGAGCTTGCTCAAATCAAAATGAAGCTTCTCAAAAAGAAACTGAAAAACAGGTAGGTTTCGTTCAAAAAGAAGAAAAAGCAAAAAAAGAACGCGACGAACAGGAAAAAGCAGAAAAAGAAAAAAAAGCAAAGGAGGAGCAAGAACGAAAAGAAAAAGAAGAGCGCGAGAAAAAGGCGAAAGAAGAACAGGAACGAAAAGAAAAAGAAGAGCGTGAAAAGAAAGAGGCTGAAGCAAAACAACTTGCTGCTCAAGCTGAAGCTGCCGTACAAGCCTTAGAAAACAATCAAGTAACAGAAAATATTGCCCCAGCCCAAGCTGCCATCGCAAATGTAGCTGACCAAGGAACAAAAGATCGCTTAACTCATCGTGTTGGATTAGTACAAAATGCCATTACTGTCAGAGAACAACAAGCTGAACAAGCTCGACAAGCCGCAGCTGCTGAACAGGCAAGACAAGCTGCAGCTGCCCAACAAGCGCAGCAACAACAAGGATTTGTCTCACAACCTCAACAAGGGGGCTATCGAAATTGTCGTGAAGCACGCGCTGCAGGTGCTGCACCGCTATACAGAGGACAAGCTGGTTATAACCCTCGTTTAGATAGAGATGGTGACGGTGTTGCTTGTGAATAAGAAATTATCTATTCTCATTTTATTCATTTGCACAATGTCTTTGCTTGCTATTTTATATATGAATTTTAAAAAGAAAGAAATTATTACCCCAAATACATACCAGGAAGCAATGACTTACGTCAAAAAGATTCATCTATCTGAGGTACAAGAGAAAATCGACAATAAAGAAGATTTCATCCTCTATATCGGTCGAGAATCATGTCCATACTGTCAAAAATTCGCTCCCAAATTAGCAGTTGCTATTCAAAAAACAAATCAGACCGTTTATTACCTGGATAACGACTCAAAGGAGCGAAAAGACATCACAGTTTTTGCACATGATATGAATGTCAAGACGGTACCAAATTTGTCAACTTTTAAAAAAGGTAGTAAAGAAAACTATCTAAAAAAAGGTAGCAAATCAAGTATCGAAGAGATTATGGATCTCTTGACTCAATAAGCCAATTTTAAAAGGTCATACAAAAAGAGTAAGATAGAAACGAATCGTTTCTATCTTACTCTTTTTTACTAACTCAACTCCGCCACAATGGCCTTAATTTGTGCTGCGGTATGCACTCCTGCTACTTGTTTAACAACCTGTCCATCTTTTTTAAAGAGCAAGGTTGGGATAGACATAATGCCGAAAGCACGCGCTGTTTCTGGATTTTCATCCACATCCATTTTTAGGATTTTTAACTCATCTTCCGAAAGTTCTTCCGATAATTTTTCTAAAATAGGAGCTTGCATGCGACATGGACCACACCAGGTTGCCCAAAAGTCTACCAAGACCAAACCTTCTTTTGTTTCTGCTTCAAATGTTGCGTCTGTAATTGCTTTTGTCATTTTCTTTCTCCTTTAGTTTTGGTACTGCGTCAAATCTTGCTTCATCAAATAGAAGAAGACATCTCCGTAAGTTCCTTGGTAATCCAATTCATGCCCATTATAGGTCAGTTTCACAACAGGATAAAAATCTGCTACCCCAATCAAGCAAGCTTGTTGGGAGCGTTCAAATTCTTCATAGGAATCAAAATGCATGACTCTTTCTTGTTTTGCACCGTCTAGATATGTAATATCAATCATATCGATAACCTCTATTTCTTATGATGCATCAATTGTAACTCTAGATATTACATCTGTCAAACAAAACGACTTCCTCAGAATGATAGATCTTGTCGATAAGGAAAAGACAAGAAAAAAGCCCTCTGAATTCAGAGGGCTCCATTCTTGCTGTATAAAACGTTTCTAGACAAGGCGATAAACCGAAGATTGTACCGGATTTCTTCTGAAAACAAAAAATCTCCCCGAAGAGAGATAGTTCTGGTCTATTTTACCTTACGATGCTAGGAACCGTAGCCGAAGATTATACTCGAGTATATCGAGGCAAGGTGACAACGCAGCGTAAGTGGAAAATAGAGCAGATTAACGACGAAGTCCAAGAGAGTTGATTAACTCACGGTAACGGTTAACGTCGTTTGTACGAAGGTAAGCCAACAAGTTACGACGGCGACCGATTTTCTTCATCAAACCACGGTAAGTAGCGTGGTCTTTTTTGTGTTGTTTGATGTGTTCGTTCAAGTGGTTGATTTCCCAAGTAAGGACAGCAACTTGTACTTCTACTGAACCAGTGTCACCTTCGTGACGTGCGTATTGTGCAATGATTTCATTTTTTTTCTCTTTTGAGATTGCCATGATAAGCTCCTTTTCTTTATGCTCTATCCGAGTGGCAGGTTTGGCATATCCTGCTACCAAGAAAGAGTTAGTTGTCTATTCGACCTTCTTATTCTACCAAGATTTCATCTTTCTGTCAAACACTTATGTTTCCTTCAAGATGAATGTTTAAGAGGGGTGCTTTTCTCTTTTCTAAAAAGAACCTTGGGAATTTGAACGGTTTGATGGATCATTCTTCAAGCAAGTTATTCAAAAAGACAAATATCTCTAGGATATTTGCCTTTTAACTATATACATCTATTTATCTTTCCGTTTTCCACGCAAGAGCAAAACTAGAGCAAAAACTGCTAAGAGTGCACCGAGTATGATCAACCCATAAGCCACTACTTCACCCGTTGATGGGAGAATTTTTTTCTTTCCTTCTTTTGGTGTGGTTGGAGTTTCAGGTTTTTCCGGTGTGCTTGGCGGCGTTGTAGGAGGAGTTGTCGGTGGAGTTGTCGGTGGAGTCGTCGGTGGTGTATGACGATTCGTTACCGTGAAACCATCAATGTCGCTTGTATAAGCAGCTACTGGATCCTCTGTAATCGTGTAGGCAATCTTCTTACCTTCCTTGTATACGGGTAGATCTGTAAAGCTTGCCTGCCAATTATCAGTAGCCGTGATTTCTTTTACAGCCACTTCTTGACTATCTGCAAGGAGACGAACTGTGATTTTTTCAGGATGAAGACCCTCTTTATTGTCTGCATCATCCCAGATCTTCTTGACCGCTACTTCTGTAACTTCTGGTGTACGAGTGTTGGTAATATTGGTTCCTTCAATAGTTGTTTCATAGCCTTCAACAGGTTCTTCTGAAACAGTATAGGCAATGACATTTCCAGCATCATCGACCACATCGAGATTATCAAAATGATAGGCCCAAGTTCCTGTAGCATCTGGTTTCACTTCTTTAGAAGCGACCTTGACACCATTTGCTCGGAGATTGACTGTGATTTTTGATGGACGCTTGCCATCTTGGTTGTCATTATCATTCCATGTCTTTTGGCCTGAGACACTTGTCTTTTCTTTTTGGTTCACAAGATCACGAGAAATCGCGAGGTCATTTCCAAAATCATCCTTGCTGATCTTGATAGGTTCTTCAGAGAGAACATAGCCTGTTGGAGCTTGAATTTCTTGAACCGTATAAGCTTGTTTGATCAAACCAGTAATGGTGCCAACACCATTCTCATCAGTTTCGATGGTTCCCACTTGCTCGCCTGTATCATCTGCTGTCACTGAAAAGATAGCACCTGCAAGCGCTTGACCATTTTCACCTTTTTTGTGAATAGTGAAGGAGTATTTCTCACCATTGAAGTCTCCATCAAGGAACTGATACAGAACGTCTGCAACCTTATTTTGCTCCTTGATTTCTTTGGCTGTCATAGTAGCATTGTTTTTGTAGGATGTATTGATGGCTGGGACCTTGTCCAAATAGACATCATAGCGAATCGTCATCCCTTGTTCTGGAGCTAGATCTCCGATATGAACGGTTAAAGAACGACCATCAGCACTGACAACAGGGGAATAATTCTTGGTTACATTTGTAGTATTCCGCAGATGATAGGCACCATCTCCATCACTGATCTTCCAAGTTCCTGTATGGATGTTAACAGAATCTACCTTGATTTTGCCATCAGTGAAAGCTAATTTGTCCTTAATATCAATATTATGAAGGGCTGTGTGGCCTTGATTGATATTCAAGGTATAGGTCAATTTTAATTTATCATATGAATTAGTCCATCCCCATTTGCTAAAGACTTCTGGAGTCGGTGGATACTTGCCTGGATTGACTCCTTTATAATCGATCTTTCCACCTGAAATAATATCCTTATTAACTTTGAGAGTGAAATCAATCGTTTTTTGTCCTTTGACGACTTGGTGATCCACACGAGCAAAGAAACGCAGTTTCCCTGTTACATTGGCCATTCTTTCAGGATAATCTGTATAGGTTACTGTGATGATTTTTCTTTGATCATCTACCGTTGCTGTCGCAACTTTTTGACCACTTGGATCCAGAAGGTCAATGGTATCTATTTCAAAAACCTTAAAGTCATCTCCAAGTTGGATAACGGTCTGATCCCCAGCTTTTACACGCCCATTCGGTAAAACAAACTTTGCCTCAACTTGAAAACTATCCCAAACACCGAGTGGATCTGTAATCGCTCCACCAGTTGATTTAGAAATGTTTACAGATGTCACAACATCATTGATCGTATCCGCATGGACATTAGTAAGACTATTGGGTTTGGCAAATCCTAAAGCCGCTAGTAAAAATAGGGCAACTGTTGTTACAACAGAATAAAGCCACTTTTTCATAAACGATTTTTCTCCTTTTTCTGCGTTTACTAGATAAAGTACGCGAGCGAAAAAATTATCACTACATATTGTGAATTTTCACACAACCCATCTTTTTTCATTATAAACAATTTGCTTTGATATCACAAGCAAATTAATTCTTTTTTGTCTTTTCAGTTCATTTTCTTGATACAAATAAAAAATAGCAGCCTGTAAGAATCAGACCGCTTTTTTTGCTTATAAGGGAACTCCGAATACCTCTAGGGACTTGAGTTCAGAAGGATGGAGCCTCCTCCATTCTCCCAATTGAAGAGTTGGATCTAGCGTTAGAGGTCCCATAGAAATCCGCTCTAAATCCACCACTTCCTTGCCACAAGCAGCAACCATGCGCTTGACCTGATGGAATTTTCCTTCTGCGATTTCAATTTCGACATAGGAGCTATCGTTTGCCTCATTTACCTCTAAGATCTGTAATCTCGCAGGCAAAGTCGTGAAGTCTTTGAGGGCAATGCCTGCTTCAAAACGGGCCACATCTGCCTCATCCATGATCCCAGCCACCTGGGCACGGTAGATCTTCGACACATGCTTCTTCGGCGAAAGCATGGCATGAGCGAGCTTGCCATTATTGGTCAAAAGGAGTAAGCCATGGGTATCGATATCTAGACGCCCGACAGGAAAGACTTCCTTGTGACGGGCTGTCTCATCCAATAGATCTAACACCGTTTGGTGGTGGTCATCTTCAGTCGCTGAGATAACCCCAGCTGGTTTATTAAGCAGATAATACACAAAGGTTTCATGGACCAGGTTTTCTCCCATAAAGGTCACCTGATCCTTGTCTGGATCAATCTGTAGCTTCCCTGCTGTCTCTTTTTTTCCATTCACTACGATTTTCTTTTGCTTGAGAAGCTGCTTGACCTCGGTCCTACTCCCCACGCCACAATCCACTAAAAATTTATCTAGACGCATGATTACTTCCCGCTCTTTCGCACAATCCAAAGGCCAAAAAAGGAAATCAGGATCATGAGGATACCAGAAAATCCAAAAATGAAGGCTGGAGCAGATGAGATCATCCCTAATAGACTAAGGACAAAGGTCGTTGCGATCGAACCTGTACTACATCCCAAAACCGCCATGGACGTTGCCTGGCTCAAGACCCCTGCTGGCATCTTATCTGATAAGACATTGTAAACCGTTGTCAAGGCTACACTGTAGGCGAAGCCAGAAGCGATGGTTACAAGGGCAAGAATCAACAGATTTGGAGAGACGCCGATCAACAGTTGGCCCATACCAAAAGCTACACCCGAAACCAATAATAAACGATCGCGGAAGAGCTGGGTCAAGGGCGAGAAGGCCAAACCTGCCAAGATCCCAACAAATTGCATGGCTGCTAAAATAATCCCAGCAGTTTGGGCAGTACCATGCCCTACTTGCTCGACCACACTTGGAATCCGAACGGTGATCATGACATTGGACAAGACGATCGCTGCCGCAACAACTGCTAAGCCGAGCGCTGTCCGCCATTGTCCCCCCGTCATCTTCAAATCCTTGTGTTTTTCCTCCACTGCTTCCGTTGTAGATCCATATGGCACAAATAAGAGATACAAAAGTAAGATTGGAATACTGATACCGTAGACGAGAAAGGCAGCCTGCCAGCCAAAGCGAATCAAGAGACTCACTCCAAAGGTCAAAACAGCTGTCCCAACAACCTCTGCAGAACCCCGAATGCCAAGGGTTTGGACACGTTCTTTTCCTTTATAGCGCTCACTGATAATGGCAATGGCAGAAACATTGAGCAAGCCAACCGCCATCCCGAAAATAATCCGAGACAAAAAGACAACTGGATAGGCTGGACTGATTAAGGGAATAAAGCCACATAGAGCGTAAGCGACTAGGCCTGTCACAATCATCTGACGCTCTGAAAATAGGCGCCCAATCCATTTATTGAAGATGAGTGAAACCATGATCCCTGCAGAAGGAAGCGAGACCAAGAGCTCAATCATGCTGTGAGGAATTCCCTTATAATAGGCAAACATGGCCGACTGCGCACTCGAAATCGAAAACGAGGTCGTCAAAATAAATGAAAGCGCGAGAATACTCACTTTCTCCATGATTCTTTTCATTATTTTTTCCTTTAAACTATTCTTTTTTTCACACTCCTCCTATGATAACACGAGCTAGTGACAGGACGCAATAGATTGAATTAAAAAAACGAAATGATTTTTTAATTCATTTCGTTCGTGCTAGTAATTGTGAGGCGAAGACTCCTGTTAGGAGCATCAAAGCACCAATCAAGACAAAGAGCAGATGATTGGAAGGAGCTAGTGGCGTCACCAACTGGATGAAGAAAGAAGAGAGGGCTGATCCGAGATTGCAGCCAATCAAGACAAGCGAGGTCGCAAGATTCAGGAGATTAGTCGGAATTTTTTCAGATAAGTGATAGAAGATACTGGTTACTCCTGTACTGTAGGTAAATCCGGCCAAGAGGGTTCCTAGAACCAGGCTCCACAGCTGTCCAGACAAGCCAATCAAGGCTAACGCTAGACTGAAACCAAAGCACATGATCATGAGCAAGTTCTTTTTGAAAACATGTGTCAAACTAGCAAATCCCACTCCCGCTACAATCCCTGTCAATTGCATAAGACTTAGGACTGTTCCAGCTGTTGTCGCCGTTCCCATACGAGCGTCAACAATGATATCCGGCACGCGCAGGCTAATGATGGAATTGAAACAAATGATGATACCAGCAATCACGGCTAGCATCAGACTAAAACGCCATTGAGGGGCGCGAAGGCGTGCGGAACCTTTCTTTTTCTCTTTCAAGCTAGCCTGTTTTTTCTCCTTAGGATAGGGGACAAAAAGGATATAGAGGAGTAAAATCAAGTAACCACCTCCATATACGGCAAAGATCGCTGGCCAGCCTAGGGGTAAGAGTTGTCCAACAATAAAGGTCAAGATGGCAGATCCCACCACTTCAGCAGACCCCCGATAGCCCAGCATCCGGGTCTTGTCATTGCCTGAGTAGCGCTCACTGATAATTGAAATAGCCTTGGCATTGATCATTCCTGTCCCCAAACCAAAGAGAAAACGACTCAGAAAGATGAGAGGATAGTCCTGCACGACCAAAGGCAAAAGCCCGCTAGTTGAAAAGAGCAAGAGCCCTGCGACAATCATCTGGCGCTCACTCATCCACCGCTCGATCAGGCTATTTAAAAAGAGCATGGCCACTACCGCAAAGGCCGGCAGGGAAACCAAGAGTTCCACCTGGCCTGCTGAATATCCTAAGTGGCTAAAATAGGCCTTCATAGCTGGCAAACCGGCTGTAATTGAAAAGGATGAAATCAGCATAAGCGACAAGCTCAAGAGACTGATTCTTTCCATTGTTTTTTTCATTTTTTTATTTCCTACACTTTACTGGTAACATTTGACTTTACTAGTTTTTTTAGAAAAGATTCAAACTAGAATTTTCAATAGAATCCTAGTATAATCAATTTAGAAAGAGAAAAATAGGACATTTGTCCTATTTTAGGAGGTTGAGATGAAAAAAATTTCCCCATCTACAAGACTCAAGGAAATCATCACAGACTACCAATTGGATCAGATATTTCCAGGCGACTGTCTTAGTCAGCTGGACCTCGTTCTCTATCAGGCTGGAGAGTATATCTGCCGCCAAGGATCTGAACAAGATGTCATTCCTTATTTTCTCAAGGGCCGGCTCAAGATTATCCACAGTCTTGAGAATGGCAGCGACACCATCCTTGAAATCCAAGAAAAACCTGGACTCTTAGGAGAGATTGAGCTCCTGCTCGATCGGGTCTGTATCACATCGGTCATTGCAGACCAAGACTCGCTAGTCGTTCAGCTCCCAGCCCAGCACTTTAAGAAGCGCCTCCTACTTGATCCAACCTTTTTGCGCTCTACGGCCAAGACCTTAGCTGAGAAATTGCACCAGATCAACTATTTAGCTCCTGCTAACTTTCATTATTCGGTCAAGGAACGCCTCGCTACGCATTTTCTGGAACATTGCGATGAAAATGGGACCCTCAAGCCCAAGATGAATCAGCTGGCTCTGCGTTTTGGGATCAGCTACCGCCACCTTAGCCGCGTCATCAAGCAGATGATCGAAGAGGGCTTAGTCCAAAGAGAAGGACGGATCTATACGATTTTAGATGCAAAAAGGATGAATGATTTGTCCATTAAACATGCGGAAACCGTCGACAGATAACTTTAATTTTAGGCTCTTTTGTGTTATCATGGAGGGTAGAAAGAAAGTGAGAGTAAAACGATGAAAGCAATTGAAAAAGTTACAAGAGCGTCCCATTTGATTGATATGGATGACATTATCCGCGAAGGAAATCCAACACTTCGAGCTGTTGCAGAAGACGTGACCTTCCCTTTGTCTGATCAGGAAATTATCCTGGGTGAAAAAATGATGCAATTCTTGCACCATTCTCAAGACCCTGTTATGGCTGAAAAACTTGGCCTCCGTGGAGGAGTGGGACTCGCTGCCCCTCAGCTGGATATCTCTAAACGAATCATCGCTGTTTTGGTTCCCAATCCAGAAGATGCCGATGGCAACCCACCAAAAGAAGCCTATAGCCTTCAAGAAGTCATGTACAATCCAAAGGTTGTCGCCCATTCTGTGCAAGACGCGGCTCTTGGCGACGGGGAAGGCTGTCTCTCTGTAGACCGCAACGTCCCAGGCTATGTGGTTCGCCATGCCCGCGTGACTGTTGAGTATTTCACAAAAGATGGGGAAAAGAAACGCATCAAACTCAAAGGCTACAACTCCATCGTCGTTCAACATGAAATCGACCACACCAACGGCATCGTGTTCTATGACCGCATCAACCCAAACAACCCATTTGAAATCAAAGAAGGACTTTTGATATTAGAATAGCGTAACTGACAAAAAAGTAAGGTAGTAGTGATGATTCACTACTACCTTACTTTTTTTACGAGACTACGTCTACCGATTTCTGTCTCTCGGCGCAGTGGTTGATTGGAACTACTCCTTCCTACGGTACTCGTACTTCCTAATCAACTGTGCGGGGGCAGGACTACGAAATCGAGACTGCGTCTACCGATTTCTGTCCTGCTCCCTATATTGCCCAATCTCCGTTACGGAAGACCGGGACGCGGGTGCCGTCTTCTCGGATGCCGTCGATATCCATTTGGCTTGAACCGATCATGAAGTCGACGTGGACGTCTGAGCGGTTAAGGCCGGCTGCTTCGAGTTCTTCTTCTGTGAACTCTGCACCACCTTCTACGCTGGTTGCATAGGCTGCTCCGATGGCCAAGTGGTTAGAGGCATTTTCATCAAAGAGAGTGTTAAAGAAGGTAATGCCTGATTGGGAAATTGGGCTTGGGTCTGGGACGAGGGCACATTCACCCAAGGCACGCGCTCCCTTGTTTTTGAAGACCAAATCTTTCATGACTTGATCGCCTTTTTCAGCTGTGATATCCACAATTTCTCCATTTTCAAAGGTCACTTTGATGCCTTCGATGATGTTCCCATTGTAGCTAAGCGGTTTTGTAGACGTTACATATCCTTCTGCACGACGGAAGTCAGGAGCTGTGAAGACCTCTTCTGTCGGCATGTTTGGCAAGAAGCCTTCGCCCTGGGCATTGATAGCCCCCGCAGATTCCCAGACGTGGTTCTTCGGCAAGCCAAGAGTCAAATCTGTTCCTGGTGCTGTGTAGTGAAGGGCTGAGAATTGTTCCTTATTAAGTGTATCTGCCTTGCTCTTGAGAATAGCTGCATGCTCTTCCCAAGCCTTAACTGGATCTTCCTCGTACACCCGGCAGGTCTTGAAGATTTGATCCCACAGGAGATCCACTGCTTCTTCATCACTAGCCGCATTTGGAAAGACCTTTTTCGCCCATTCTAAACCCGCTGCAGCAGCAACGGTCCAGCTGACCTTGTTAGATTGAGTAGCGATGCGCATTGGTTTCATGGCCATGCCCAAAGCCTTAGCAGAAGCAGAAAGCTTCTCTGCCTCGACACCGTTTAAAACACCTGGATCAGATGAACGCACACCTAAGCGACTAGCCTTGTGTTCCAAGAGGTAGTTCATCTCTGCAATCTTGTAGTCAGGCACATTGTCCAAGCGATCCATCGGTGCATGGAGGAATTTTTCACGGGTAGTAAAATCATCTGCCCATTGGACAATCACTTCATGTGCCCCCAAGGCATAGGCTTCCTTCACAATCAAGTGGGCCAATTCTCTTTGCTCCACATCGATGTTCAAAGCCAAGGTATGGCCAGGTTGCACGTTGATACCGTTCGCCACTAACAATTTAGCGTATTTTTCGAGATTTTCTTTAAAATTTGGTAAAACCATTGCATTCTCCTTCATAAGTGAATAATCTTCTCCTAGTATACCATAAGTCCATGTAGAATTCTTTTTGAACGTAAACAACCTTTTTTAATATAAAATAGGTTAAGTGATTCTGAAAAGAAATAAAAATAAGTTCTTTTTAGAACGAATCAAGAAATACCGAAACTTTCTGCTGTGAGAAAAGTGCCTGAAACTTAATAGTTTCAGGCACTCGGAATTATTGAGAGTAAAACAGTTTGGGAAACTGTTTTAGCCTGAGCCCAAAAATTGAAAAGCGAAGGGGCTCAAAACAAATTGAACACGGGCTGCGGATGGTGTCAAAAAGATAAGATCTCCTAGAATCAAAAGATTCTGCGTCAAACTTCCTATTTTGACTTTATCCGCAGACGCCCTTTGTATCTTGATTTAGTCATGGAACTTCGTAGAAGTTCGCTGATGTCCGTACTCACCTAAGGAAAGTTTCTAAGAAGACTTTGTCTTCAACTTAAGGAAGAACATAGCCTTGATCATCCACGGTATGAGGTTGTTCAGAACTTCTATTCTCTCTCAAAGCTTCCAAATCTTGATCCAAAATGGAATTGTAGTCTGTACTACCTTCACGGGTTACCCGAGTTGATACTTGGCGCAAGAGTTTTTCATTGAGATTGCGAACCCAGCGACCATTACTATGGTCATTGGCACACATATAATTTCCTTTCACAATCTCTCCGTAAAGGGCTTCATTGACTTGGTAACCTTGCTTACGCAATCCTAACAGACCAATCTCAACGATCTCATCTGGGCTGTAGTCTTCAAAATCAAATGTAGTTGGGATCCGGCTTTGCAGACCTGAATTGACCTGCAAGAAGTCGTGCATCTCTTTCGTGTAACCAGCAAAGATAATAACGATATCGCGGCGGTGGTCCTCCATAAATTTGAGGACTTCATCCAAGGCTTCCTTCCCAAAATCATCATTTAAACCGGTATAGAGCGTGTAGGCCTCATCGATAAAGAGGACTCCACCCAGTGCACTTTCTAGGACTTCGCGCGTCTTCAAGGCTGTTTGACCTTGGTAGCCTCCAACCAGATTGCTCCGGGATACTTCGATGAATTTCTTCTGCTTGATAACCCCCTTTTGGAAGAGGATATTGCCCAAAATGCGGGCCACGGTGGTCTTCCCTGTACCAGGATTTCCAAGAAAGAGAGAGTGCAAGGTCGTGTCTTCGACGATGCCACCTTGTTCAGCCCGTTTTTGATTGAACTCAGCCATGGCCACGAATTGTTCGACTTGCTCTTTCACCTTAGCAATTCCAACCAAACGGTTGAGGGCAGCCATCCCATCTTCTTCCTTGTCGGCTCCTGCTTGATACTTACCTTGGTTAAGGACAGCATCGATATCGCTATTGAGGATGGTCTCAATATCATCGGAACCTTGGGCCACCACCCGATCTGCCATGGTCTTGGTCAATTGCTCATCCAGGTTACGAATCCAGCGACCATTGCTCTTATCTAGCGAGCCATCATAAGCCCGCTTAACGTGCCGCGCATAGTAATCCCGGTCTTCGAGTTTGTAGTCCCCTTTGCTTAGGATCATTTCACCTAGTTGGACAATCTCATCTCCTGTGAAATCTTCAAAGATGAAATTATTTGGCACCCGAGAACGAAGGCCTGGATTGGTCTTTAAGAACTCCTCCATTTCCTTGGTATAGCCAGCAAAGATAATCATGATGTCGTCGCGATTGTCCTCCATAAATTTGAGGATGGTATTGATCGCCTCGATCCCAAAGTCCGCACCGCTGTCTTTTTTATCCAAGCTATAGGCTTCATCAATAAAGAGGATGCCTCCTCGCGCTTTTTCAAGCAGGGCTTGGGTCTGTTCAGCTGTTCCTCCAATATTCGAAGAGATCAGATCGGACTCCGTTGCTTCCACAAAACGGAATTCTTCCCCTGAGAGAACACCTGCATCAAAGAGCACTTGTCCCAACAGACGGGCTACAGTCGTTTTCCCTGTACCAGGATTTCCCATAAAGGCAGCATGCAAGGTTTGCTTTTCAGGAGCCTTGCCACTAGCGATTCGTTTCTTGTTAAATTCCACCATGTTGATCATTTTCTTGATCTCATGTTTGACTTTTTCAAGACCAATCAGGCTATTGAGTTCTTGAAGAGCATCTTGTTTCTTCTCTGGTCCAGAGTCTCTTGCAGTGGTTGGAGCCACCGTTGCATCCGTCGTCTGTCCCGTAGGAACTACTTGCGCATTGCCCTTAGCCACTTCTCTACCGACAAGATAGTCACAGTCATCCTCGATTTCCTTGGTCAGATCACGCGCATCGCCCTGCCTATAGGTCACGATGCCCACCTTCACAAAGGCTCCACCTTGAAGCCGTATATTAGGATCCGCAATCTTATGACAAATCATATGCTCAGCCATCAGCACACCATCATCAAAAACGCCAAATGAAATGGTTTGGGCATTCTCATTCAAGAAGGTCGTTTCTCCAGTCAGGGAAGCAAAGGACTCTTCATAGACGCATAAAAATTCTGTAAATGTAGCCTGGTGAGCTCGGATCATACTATTGAATGAATTGATGGAGGTTATACGATCCGAATCCGAATTGAATTGAACATTATTGTCAAGACAGACTCCAGTTCCAGTAGGCAACTCAATTTTACAGTTTTCAGACTCCCAGATGACATTCCTCAACCAAACTGGTGGAAAGTCCTTTTCCAGATCCCCGCCTGTAATCGTTGAATTTTTTGCGATCACTTCTGAGTCCTTGGCATGGATCGTATTATTCCCAAATTTTTCAATATGGACATTTTCTAAGGTCAATTTAGATCCTTCTGACAGATCTATCTTAGAAAAAATCGTTGAATTTTGAATGGACAATTCTGATGCTGACATTCCGATGACACTTTGGTGTTTTTCCGGAACCTTCATCCCAACTCCATCCAATGTCATTTTCGAATGTGTATCCATATAGATAAAAAATTCACTATTTGTCGGAGTGGTGATTTCAAAATAGACCTGTTTACAGGTGATAGCCGACTCATTCCATAAGGTCAAGGCAGTATAGTTCCCACTAACTTTAAACCACAGATCTTCAAATGTCACCTGTGCTCCCTCTACAAATCGGAAAGAAGCCTCAATCGTGTTGTTAAACATGCGCCCATTACCATTTGGATTTGGAACTACATGCCCCACAAAATGAAGGCTCTTGTTGATCACAATCACCTCATCTGTCGGCCATTGAAACACATATCCATTTTCAAACTCGATGGTATCTCCATCCTGCGCTTTTTCAACCGCATCCATAAAGTTCCAACTATTGTTGTAAGGCCCTACTAAATATCTTGCCACGCTCTTCTCCTTTGTTTCATCTATTCTATTTCCTTGTCACAAACAATCGTTACTAAAAATTGTAACACAATCCAGTGCCAAAGAAAACACTTATCAGATCTGAAAGGACTGAAAAACCTCTATTTTCAAAAGAAAAATAGAGGCTGTCAGTTAATCTTTCAAGGCTGAAAATAAGCCGGCTAAAGCAATTGCTCCTGAGAGTAGGGCGGTGGAAAGGAGCAGCACATTGTCTGCCACCTCTAGCTTGTACTCAAAGACTTTTTCAGCTGGTTTGTCTTCTGCAAAAATTTCTAACTTCATGTTCTCCTCCTTTGTTTCTAGAACAAATCACTGTGACTTCCCGTCCTCAGCAAGTTTAAAATCAATTCGTCCTTATCTACTTTGTAAACCAAAAGCCAATCCGGCTGGATATGACACTCCCGAACACCTTGGAAATGCTTGGAATTGGTCAATTGATGGTCACGATATCTGACAGGAAGTTCTTTTTCTTGAACCAGAAAATTCAAGACTTCTTCTAACAAGTCTGCCTTCAAACCTCGCTTCATTGCTAACTTAAAATCTTTTTTAAACTGTTTATGATAACGAATCTTAAGCACGCAAGTCCTCCATCAAGTCTGAGACTGATTCAAAGGGTTGACTCATATTCCGATTTTGCTCTACATCCGTTACTACTTGAAGCAACTTCCCATGATCGTCTAATCGAACATCAAAAGGTAAGCCCTGATATTGAATAGCCTGACGAAGAAAAATGTTGATAGCTGTTGTCATATCCATCCCCAAATGATTGAACACCAGTTGGGCCTGCTCCTTAACCTCGCTATCCAAACGGATACTCATGCTCGTCTTTGACATCTTCTCACCTTCTTTCTAGCTTTTATTGTAACAAAAAAGAAGGCTGTTGTAAATCCATTAGATATACAATAGCCTTCTAATTGGTATTCATTTTTCATTAGATGAAACTGGATCAACTTTTATGAATGGATTCTCTCCATCAAAACAAATCATCAAAGAGGCTCAACTGGTTATCCTCTGGCATATTGCCAAGAATGCCCATCTCATCCATCTTTTCAACCAGGGTGGACGAAACACCGCCACGCTTCCGGAGCTCGGTCTTAGAGAGGAATTCTCCTTCTTCACGCGCCCGCACGATCTGCTTGGCAACGTTCTCTCCCAGACCATCCATAGCGACAAATGGTGGAATCAGGGTATCCCCATCGATCAAGAATTCTGTCGCCTGACTGCGATAAAGGTCTAGCTTGCCAAACTTGAAGCCCCGCTCCCACATCTCATTGACAATCTCAAGGGTGGTGTAGAGATCAATCTCTACGTTGGAAGCTTCATTATTCTTGCGTTTCTCAGCGATTTCCTTCATCCGCGCTTTCACGGCTTCAAGGCCGGCTCCCATGGTCTTGATGTCAAAGGCCTTGGCACGAATCGAGAAGTAAGCACAGTAGTAATAAAGTGGATGATGCACCTTAAAGTAGGCCACACGAAGGGCCATCATAACATAGGCCGCCGCATGGGCTTTAGGGAACATGTACTTGATCTTCCCACAGGACTCGATGTACCATTCAGGGACATTGTTTTCCTTCATGGCTTGGATGTAGCCATTGCGCTCTTCTTCTGAGATCTTGAGCCACATGCCTTTCCGCACGCGCTCCATGATGGTAAAGGCCATTTTAGGCTTGAGCCCCGCGTGCATGAGGTAAACCATGATGTCGTCCCGACACCCGATAACGGTCGATAGATCGGCAATGCCCGCCTTGATCAAGTCTTGGGCATTTCCCAACCACACGTCGGTACCGTGAGACAGACCAGAGAGCTGAAGTAACTCTGCGAAGGTCGTCGGATGGGTCTCTTCGACCATGCCCCGGACAAAGTTAGTCCCAAACTCTGGAATCCCCAACATCCCTGTCGGCGTTCCGATCTGCTCGGCTGTTACCCCTAGCACTTCTGTCCCAGAAAAGAGGGCCATGACCCCTGGATCATCCATAGGGATATCATTTGGATCAATGCCTGATAAGTCCTGAAGTTTCCGAATCATGGTCGGATCATCATGACCAAGGACATCGAGCTTGAGGACGTTCTCATCGATATCGTGGAAGTTAAAGTGGGTGGTCTGCCATTCAGCTGTCACATCATCTGCTGGATACTGGACCGGAGTAAAGTCATAGACATCCATATAGTTTGGAATAACAACGATTCCCCCTGGGTGCTGACCGGTCGTCCGTTTGACCCCAGCTGCACCAAGAGCCAAGCGCTCGACCTCGGCATCGCGGTAGTACTTGCCATAGTCCCGCTCATAACCCTTGACAAAACCGTAGGCGGTCTTAGCTGCGACCGTACCTACCGTTCCTGCCCGAAAGGCATATTCTTCCCCAAAGATATCCCGAACATCCAAGTGGGCACTCGGCTGATCTTCCCCAGAGAAGTTCAAATCGATATCGGGTACCTTGTCCCCATCGAAACCAAGGAAGGTTTCAAAGGGAATGTCCTGCCCGTTTTTGCTAAGCTTGTGACCACAGTTTGGACAATCCTTGTCCGGCATATCAAAACCAGATCCATAAGAACCGTCTGTGATGAATTCACTGTACTGGCACTGGCTGCAAACATAGTGAGGCGAAAGTGGATTGACCTCGGTGATCCCAATCATGGTCGCGACAAAGCTGGATCCGACAGATCCACGCGATCCAACCAGGTAGCCCCGCTCATTGGAACGGTGCACCAGCATCTGTGAAGCCAGATAAATCACGGCAAAGCCATTCCCCAAGATGGAAGTCAATTCCTTTTCAATTCGCAGATCGACAATATCAGGGAGCGGATTACCATAGATTTCAAAGGCTCGCTTATAGGTCAATTCCGCAACTGTTTCTTCGGCCTTGTCGATAAATGGCGTATAGAGATCGCCCTTGACCACTTCGACCGGCTCAAAGGTCTCTGCAAGCGCATTGGTGTTTTCAATAACAATCTTGCGCGCCAAGTCTTCTCCCAGAAAGGCAAATTCATCTAGCATTTCATTGGTAGTTCTGAAATGCGCTTTTGGAAGTGGCGCTGGCTGGGCATCTTCTCCGTGCCCAATGGTCCGGTTGATCATAGCCCCTTGACCGAGACTACGGACAATGATCTCCCGATAAATCTCATCTTCCGGCTCCAGATAGTGGACATTCCCTGTCGCGAGAACAGGCTTGCCGAGACGATCCCCCACTTCGATCAAGCTCTTGATAATGGTCTGGAGCTCCTCCATGTCCTTGACCTGCTCCTTGGCAATGAGGGGTGCATAGATAGCCGGTGGCATAACCTCGATAAAGTCGTAGTACTTGGCTACTTCGACTGCCGCATCCACACCTTGCGACATGACCGCATCAAAGACTTCCCCTTCTGAGCAGGCCGATCCGAGGATCAAGCCCTCACGGTGGGCGTCCAGCACGGTTTTGGGAATCCGTGGGACTCCTTCGAAATACTTGGTCCCAGAAAGTGAGACTAGTTTAAACATATTCTTAAGGCCGGTCTGATTCTTGACATAGAGGGTCGCATGCTTGACCCGCGCCTTCTTGTAGGAATTCTCATCGATCAAATCGATATTCAGGTCCTTGAGATTGGTCACCCCATGCTTTTCAGCGACATCTTTGATGAAGATAAAGAGCAGGCGCCCCGTCGCTTCCGCATCGTAGTTGGCCATGTGGTGATGCTCCAAGCCTACCCCAAAGCGCTTGGTCAATGGCCCCAAGCCATGCCGTTTAAAATCTGGATAGAGGTTGCGGGCAAATTCCAGGGTATCGATGACTGGCTGGGTGATCTTGGGAAGGCCATGGCGCTCATAGTTAGCATTCATGAAGCCCACGTCAAAGGTAGCGTTGTGGGCGACAAGAACGGTCCCCTCACAGAAGGCCTGAAACTCCTTCAAGACCTGTACCAAAGGCTTAGCCCCCCGGACATGCTCATTGGTGATCCCTGTCAATTGGGTCGTAAAGGAGGACAGAGGATGGCCCGGATTGATAAACTCATCAAACTCCTCAATGACATTGCCCTTGTACATCTTAGAAGCAGCGACCTGAATCAAGTCATTGTAGATGGCTGAAAGTCCCGTTGTTTCCACGTCAAAGACCACATAAGTCGCTTCATTGAGGTCCAGATCCACCTCGTTATAGGTGATGGGCACCTTGTCCTCTACGATATTGGCTTCCATCCCATAGATCAGCTGAATTCCAGCCTTCTTGGCTGCTTTAAAGCCATGCGGGAAGCTCTGCACATTGCCATGGTCGGTGATGGCCACAGCCTTATGCCCCCACTCAGCTGCCTTAGCGATCAGCTCTTCGACTTCCGGCAGAGCATCCATAGTCGACATATTGGTATGCGCGTGGAACTCCACCCGGCGCTCACCTTCTGGCATCAGGTCCTTGCGGGCGTAGTGCACGACTTCCTGGATGTCTTGGACATTCATGGTTAAGTCGCGCGTGAAATTGTTCATTTCGATATTTCCCCGCACCAGGAGCCAGCTGTTTTTCTTGATCATGTCAAACTTCTGAGCTTCTTCCTCATTTTTAACCCATTTCTGAAGGGAAAAACTCGAGGTATAGTCAGTCATCTTAAAGCTGATCAAGACGCGACCGGTCCGTGTCACCTTGTGCTCCACGTCAAAGACCACACCCTCAAAGACAATCCGATTCTCTTCTGTCGTAATCTCGATCATCGGAGTGATCTCGGCCTTGTCTAGCTTGGGCTTAGCCACAGCCTTCTTAGCCTTGAAATCAAAGGCAGGTTTTTCTTCATCTGCTGGTGGCGGAGCCATCTGAGCCAAGGATTCCATAGCCCGCAAGGTCTCTTCATTGGCTGCTTGGAAAATCTTTTCATTTTCCTCCTCAAAGCGCGCCACTTCTTGCTCTGTCAATTCCTCATCAGACTCCACCCGACAGGTGAAGTGCGGAAAACCAAAGGCTTCCAACTGCTTAGCAAGGTTGGGCAAATGGTTCTTACGAAAATGCTCCGTATCAACCGAAGAAGGACCAGAGATGATCAATTCCTGTCCTTCTGCTCGCACCTGCAAGTCTTGGTAAAGTCCCTTAAAGCCTTGACTAGCACAAGGTCCTTCCTCAAAGACCTCCCGGTAGTAGGCCCGCAATAAATCAGCAGAAAAATCCTGATTGGCCACTTGGATGGTAAAGGTCGCCTGGTTTCCTGTCTTTGAAAATTCGTCCTTCAAGCGCTGGCGCAATTCCTTAAACAAAGTAATGGGCAAGATTTCCGCAAAATCAAAGCGGAACTCCCAGACCCGACTGACCTTGTGCACCACGACTTCTTGAATCTCCGCATGCAAAAAGGCACTGGAAGATCGCATTTCCAGCGGCATATCCAGCTGATCCATTAAAATTTCAAAGGTGTTGGACATTGTTTCTCCCTTGATCTTGATTCTTTTGCTCGCTTTTGAGTGGCCCGCTTCTAAGCAAAAACAGACCAGTCAAAAACATTCGTAACTTTTATTTTATCACAATTTAAGGATTAATTCGAGAGAGAAGTGAAGACAAAAAAATCACCGGACTAGAGGTGATTTCTCGATGATTGGCCAACAGCAGGCAATCCTGATCATTGTCCCGTCGTATCCGTCACTGAGCTTGAACGCGGTGTCCAAAGTAGATCCTTCATCTGTAACTAGACGGTTTCTCTCAAGCTTTGTTCTTGCTTTTGGATATCCTCCATGACAGACTGCAACTTCTGCCGGATTTCCACTTTCTCCTCTTGTTCTTTTTACGCTTGGAGGGTTGGACGGAATATGGCAAAGAAAGGCCCGATGACCACGATCAAGTAGGGAATATAACGCGATTGTTTGAGGCGCATAATGATCAATAACACAAGACCGATCACCTTAATCCCCACATTAAAAATAAAACGCATTTAAAACTCTTATTTTACTTGTAAATACGTTTCTTTAGATATCGGCTACACCTAATTCATTAAAACATCTGTGATACTTAGACTCATCTTCGTTTCATCAGCCATTGTTTCTACGATCGAGCTCTGTTCACTCGTCAAAGGGAGCAGTAAAAGTGTCGCTGATTGTGTCGGTAACTTAGGGTTATTAGATAGACTATACTGGACCACTTGATCTTGATAAATAGAGTGGCCATCATAACTCCAACTAATTTTAAAGGTGGCATCACGATCAAGATTCGTTGTAGTTTTGTTGACCAACATAAAAACTGCATATTCCTGTTGTTTAAAAGTATAGGTACCACCTGTAAAATACACAGTAATCTCTCCTTGAGCGCCGATTTCCGGATGTTCCGTAACTAACTTCTTACCCAGTTCAATCAAGTCCGATGTCTTTCCTTCATTCTGAGGTGCGACTACAAATTTCAAGCCCTTCTCCTCTTTAGCAGATGAGGAAGCTTTTGTACTTTGCTCCGTTTTGTTTTCTGTTGATTCCTTGGCTTCTTTTTTAGGCTGAGCACAGGCTGTTAAAACAAGCACACTCACCAGCAATACCATGCTTTTTTTCATGTATTGTTCCCTCCTTTTATAATCGAGTAGTTTCAAAATTTATTCCTTACTATCATACCGGAATTTACTATGAATAGCAAATTAGACGCTGGGTGGAGAGAGTTGAGAAAATGAAAAAGAGAGAACCAGGCGATTCTCTCTAAGTTATAACTTTTCATCAACCCAATACAGTTGACAAAGAGCCATTGTTTTTATTAATTAGTTACCAGATAAATAGAATTATTCAAACAACCTTAAAGAAAATAATCAAGTACATTACAAAATCAACCATTAATCGTTGGCTATTAAGAATCGTTACCAAAACGTATATCTTAGGATATTAAATAATTTTTTCAAACATTATTTCTTATCTATCCTGAATGGCATTCTATCATTATCTAAAAAGTAACGTTCAACTTTTTCTCTATTATAGCTAAATTGATATCTCAATTCATATCGTTGGCTCTATGTATGTATCTGAACGATTAAATTGTTTCCTTATTCAGTGATTGTCTATATTCCTTTGACTTTTCACCATACCAAGTCTTGGACGAATAACCAAATTGCTCTCGATACTCCTCTGAGTATTTGAAGAGATAATATCCCCTTAACAAATCAATCGAAAATACATAAGTGGCAAACACAAATATTGCAGGCATTAAAGGCATCAAAACTGCATCAATACCACCTCTCGTATTACTTCCAGTTGAGCGATCAAATAGAACTAGACCAGCTGTAATCCCTGTTCCACCTAAAAAGATCAAACCATCTGAAATTCTATCTGTCAGTATAGATGACATCGGACTAAATTCAGTCCGATTACAAACAGCTTCTTTCATCTTACGAGGTACCGTTCGAATCAAGTAAAAAATTGCAAGACCAAACGTGACACCCGCTACTATACTAGCCATATTACGACGTGTCATCATCATAATTCCAGAACACACTGTAAACATTGAAAGCAAAATCACCATATAAAAATAAGTACAAAATTTTAATTTCATGGGGCTATTTCTATACTTGATTGAAAAGAAAAGATATACCAAATACATGATTAGGAACAAAAAGATTGCAGGCCACTGTAGCCATCTATAATTAGGAGCTTGATCCACTGTATGCCTACTTATAAACATCGGAATAGCAACCAAAAAAAAGTAAAGAACAACTGAGGTGATCAATAAGCCTATGTAACGTTTCCAATTCCCTTTTTGATTTAATTTGTTTACAATATCTTCATTTACAAAGGACTGACTTTGTTCAAATGAATAATTAAATAGCTTCATTTTCTAACTCCTTTCTCCAAACCATTCCAACTTAGGAACATTTGCAAATAATTTCTTAGCTAAAGGACTTTTAATCAATTTTGACCAAAAAGTTTCATCTTCTGCAGCAACCATAGCATCTAAAAACTTTAGACTGAAGCCATTACTTTCCCTAATGCATCGAAGAACCAATCGCTATTATACAATTTTCAGCAATTTTTGCTGGAGCTTTTTTTGCAGCTTCAGGGGAGCTTATAACAGCGAAAAAAATATCATCCATTTTTCTGTTATTATATAAAAGATTCCAAAACCATTCCTGATGAAGAGCTTGAAGAGGTCTGTCTCATAAGGCTCGTCCTTCATAGACTCATAGCTATCCATGAGGATGACCATGGTTGGCTCTTGCTTGCCGGTCACTTCACGGTAGAGGGCGATGGTGCCGACACCATGCTCGGAGAGGAGCTTCTTCCTGCGATCTAACTAGCGGTTGATGATCCGGATGAATTTCTGGATTTTCTCCGTCTGATCCAGCAAGAGGCTATCTGCCACATGTGGCAATTGAGTTTGTTCCGAAATCCAGCAGGTATATGGTCAGATTTTCTGGACTCTACTTGCGAGCCAGATCCATTGCGGCTGTCTGGAGGAAAGTGGTCTTTCCTGTACCTGGACTTCCGTAAAGGAGGATATTCCCATCTTTTGACAGATCGATGGCGACAGCTTCTTGCTTTTGCGCTTGCGGGAGACAGTTTAGTGAGGCAAGGCCACGCGAGGTACTCTCCTTGTCATAGTCATCTGGAAGTGATAAAAACTCCATTAAATACTACTATCATATCGGAATTTACTTTAAAGATCAAGTTAATCACTAATTATAAAAAACCGGAGGAGACTTCGTTTCATAACATGGTCAAAAGGCAATTTGGATAAACTAAGGTCAGTATACAGTACTTTGAAATTTATCACAGACCTTCCTTCTCATTTATAATGTTTTCTCTTAAAATACACTTTATTTTAAGGGGAAACTTGTAAGTAGGGGATAAGTTTTATTGCTTAGAATATTAAAAAAGAGAACCTATTTTGGTCCTCTCCAAATTGTAACTTTTATCAACCAACACAGTTGAGAAAGAGCTTATTTCTTTTTACTTCCCTTCTTTTTCAGTCAGCTCATTTAAGAGTTTAATTTGGCTAGCTATTCTTTGAGTATAGGATGCAGTAAAATTAAATCTGACCATAGAAAATATTCTTACGAACTTCGTCACTCATTTTTGACCTAAAATTTTGTCCTTCTCTATAGTCTTTTACATCACCTTTTCCTTCAATTCTTGATGCTAAGAATGAATCTGTATCTTCAAATGCTGTAGCTACTTGATCTAAATAGTCGTTAAAACTTACAATTGTCTCTTGAATAGTGCCAGCAGTTTCTTTAAATCCATTGAAACATTCTTCTAATTTCGCTTTAGAATCATCTTCAACAATCAGTCCAATCCCAGATCCAAAATTGATAAATGCAGCATCAAATTTAGCCTTAACACCTTTTATATTTTCAGGTTTAATATTCTTTTTACTCATTTTCCTCCTCCTGTTTTGGATGGGCCTTTATCCAGGCTACAAACTCATCATAAGAGTGAATTTGTGTTTTCTCTCCAGTTGTTTCGTCTGTAGCATACAGTTCCATGACTTCTTGACCTGCTGGCGCAAACCAATGAATGATTTTATCAAACCATTCGCGCTCATTGTATTGTTTCGGACGGAAATATAATGCATTTAGATATTTTATATTTTTTTCTAATTCTGGATATAATTTAGAAAAGTTAGAACCAGAGACATTTATTTGAGACGGTTTATAATTCATTGGATAAAGTGAATTTTCGTTTCTTGAAAGATTATACTTTGCTAGATTCGCGTCGATCTGTTCAGAGATCCCACCCCTATACCAATCATATTTGTTTTTAAAATATTGTTGTTGCTTTTGGTTGATCTTCTGCATCTCTTTTTCAGAAATGTCATTATATCCTCCCCCATTAGCTAAAAACAGGATAGGTCTAATATTATCACCCATCAAGTCGTGATCACTTAATTTTTCCAAATTAAGTGTAAGATAATCGTCTCCGTTTTGTAAATAGGTTTGAGGAGCATTATTTGGTGCACGGTACAAATTATTTTTCCCAAGTAATTTATATAAGTCAAATTTAATAATTTTTTCTTTATCACTTTGTATATCATAACTAATAATTTGATAATATTCTTCATTTCCAATCGGAGGAATCTTCTCCAAATTGCCTGTATAAAGTGTATGCGAAGAAACAGTTGTAACATAATTTTCTCCATATAAAACAACACCATCCAAATAATTATTTACGGCAACAAAAACAAATTTATCGTTATCAAATAATTGTATTTTTCTAATTTTAGACGGCATATCATCTATATATATCTTCTCAGATGATTTTTTAAGTCTCATAAAAATTATACCACCAACAATAAGCATTATGATAGCTATTATTATGCTGGCCTTTTTGTTTTTCATTATTATTTTCTCCTATTCGGTTCCAAAATCAGAATCACTCGAGCTTAAACCAGACGGATCCCACTTGTGGTATTTTTGGCTCTGAAATATTTTAGATTTATCTCTATTTTCAAACTCTTTATCTAACTTCCTTAATCCTTGATAAATATTTGAAGAAGGAATTTCAGATACTCGTGTATCATCTCCATTGATAAACAAATTATAAGTATTTTTAGTTAATATTCTATAATGTTTTTTATCATCTGAATTATCAATTTTATTCTCAGAAGCAATATTTTTCATTATTTTATCATAGTTTTTTACCGAATTTATTTTAGATGAAAGTTCACCATCTGTATTGTGGTATACAAATGTTTTTAATCCATTCTTTTCTAAATCGTAAATCTTCATATTTGCTTGCAAGTCATAAGTTAGATCATATTTTACAAATTCATCTTTAGAATCACCTGATAGCCGACGTCCCCCTGTACCAAAGATACTGCCAGCTAAATATTGCTCACGTTTTGTTATTCTTTGATCATACTCATAATATTTTTCTAAATGATCTGAAAGCGTTGAAGAATCTGATATTTTTTCTCCAACTTTTTTCTTGTAAAGATCTGAAAAAGTTACAGCTCCTGCTTTATCGCCAAAATTTAGACTTGAACTTAGATTATTATCAATTTTAACGCCGGAAGAAATTAAATCCAGTATTTTATCCGAACCAGGAATAAAAGAACCTAAAGCCATTTTTGCTAAATCAACTGCAAATAAAGCCGCCTCTTTATCCCGTTTTTCTCTTAACTCACGAATTTCAGATATCGCTTCAGCATCTTGAACTCCATCCCCTGTATTGAAAAATTCTGTTGAATAACTTTTATCTCTACGAATCCCCACAGAATCAGGTGCTGATACATTAAATTCAAAACCGTTTTTCCCATTAAATGTTAATCCACTTAAAACAATAGATGTATCAAGTGACATATGGCCCATATAAGGATAAACCTTCTTTGACTTTCCAATGCCAACTGCGTACAGTGATTCAAATAAACTTGTTAAAACTCCAGCACGTTTTATGTGTTCATTAAATCCTTCAAGTTGAGGTTGGATTTTAAGTTTCTCCGCTTCATAATTCTTAAATTTACTTTCACTATCATTTGTTTTAGGAAAATCAGGAACTAGAGCCTTTGCCAATTCAGTTATTGTTTGAGCATACCTATCTCCAGCCAAGACTAAATTCTCAAAATAGGCTTTTGCTTTTTCTTGGTCTTGATTAGAAATTGCTTGAATATAAGTACGAAGATTTTCCATTGCAGGACTCTTATCTTTTTCCACATTTGAAAATTCTTTATTAACTCGGTTATAAACAATATCCATCATCGCATGGCTAACTTTTGTCGTATCTACACTCCCCAATGCTGTAAAAAATCCTGTTGGAGCGCTATATCCATGTTCTCCTAAAATAACCTTAAGAACTTTAGCATCCCCCTCATTTTGAATGGAATCCAGAAAATCCATATTTTGTTCGTTCAAATAACCTTTGGAGATTAAATCCATTGCTGTATTTAAACTAAAACTACTGATAAATCTTGCGTTATCTAATGTTGCTTTCACACCAACCAAACGTTCACTTACCACAGTTAAACTACTAATAAATTGCTTTAAATTATTCTCTAATTCATCATGAGTTGTTTGACGTTCATCTCCATGTTTTGCTAAATTCATTGCTATGGAGTGTGCACGTGCTCCCGCATCTCTTGTAAATTCAACTGCTCCTGGTTCTAGGGCTAGTGCTTTACTTGCTACTTGAATTGCAGCATCAAGATCTTCACTTTTTTCCAAAAACTCTTTACTTTTTGTTTCCCCTAACCATGTCTTAATACTTTGGATATCTGCTGCTTTTGTCTTTACCACTTCAGAAGAAAAACCAGCCGCCGTCAATCCTGTTTCATATTTAAGGACTGCCTCACTATATAATTCTAATGTTAATGGATATGAATCATGTAATGTTTGTGATAAAGAATTCAACTTTGCTATAAAGGCTTTAATGGCATTTGCCTCTTGTCCCGTCACTTTTGCTTCAATTTTCCTCTGAACAGATGATATCTGACTTCGGTACTCTACTGCAGCTTCTTTTGTTTTATTACCGTGATCAAGTAATCCACTTTTTGAAATAACTGTAACGGTCATAAATTACCTCCTACTTTTCTTCCTATCCATTTTTTCATATTCTTTTCGAGCAATTGCATCTGTAAGTTGTGTATCTAATGATCTCCTCACTGCGTCCAATCTTATAATCTCTGCATTGATAGCATCAATTGTAGCTTGTTTATATGTTTTATCAAGATCCTCTCTTCCGTCAACGATAACCTTACTTTCCTGAAGTCTTTGTTCGTCATATTTTGTTCCAAACACATGCAACTTTTCATAGCCTTCCATTACATCATCTACGTTAAGATCCACACCTTGAACTTTAGTTAGTGCACTTCTCAAAGCTTGAACCTTTTGATCAACCTGTGCTATCTGGCTTTTGAGATTACTTGCTTCACTCATTTTCACTTTCCTTTCTTTAGTCAATAAATACTTTTATAGTTTGAGCTATACCATCTACAACAAAATAATTCACTTGTTTTGGTAACACTGGCTCTCTTAAAGTTTTATTTAAAATATTGATAAGTTGTTGATCATTTTGTCTCACTGCTAAAATAGCCTGTTTATAATTTCTAATTGCTTTTGATGCTATATCAATCTTACGCACTAGAGCTGGTGTAGCTAATACTGCGGTTAGGAAACCAACCTGATGGCCTTTTTCAAAAAGTTTAGTAAGAATTCTAATGTCCTCATCATTTAACAAATCAACAATTTCAGATAAGTTATACACAATAAAAGTTGTTGTGTAATTTGTCTCATTTTCCGCAAATCGATCATCCATTTTAACCGAAATAGTTTGAATCATTTCATGTAATTTCTCTTTATCTGAAATTAGTGTTACAGAAGAATCAATATTATTTATTTGATGATATTCTGGTGCGAGTATAATTGTCTTTTTACCAAGTTTTACACTCATCGAAGCAAGATGTTTTGTAATTTGTGACATTTGTTCTTCTTTTTCAAGAATATAAGCCAAATGACCTCGTTTTACATTCCATCCCATTGCCTTCGCAGTTTCCATGTCTAACCCAACAGGAATTTCACCTTCCTCCAGCAAAGTTGCTACATCCTCACGTCCATAGAAGGCTGCTTCTGTCAACTCATCTGGCACCATTGGAATGCCTGCTGGGGTGTGGCCTGTCCACATCTCTTTGAGGCTTTGGACTTGGTCGCGGAGGTTGTTGATGATTTGAATATCATTATCTCCAGCGACTGGTAGGGCGAACTGGACAACATCGACTTCGTCACGTTTCATGAGTGCCCGTCCCTTGATGTCTTCCATCGTAGCTGCTAGTGGGGTTGCTCCCACGATACCGCGGACTTCAGAGATATCATTTTGTGGCAAGGTCAGCTGGTGCTTGAAGTTTGAATAGAGCTGAGCCCGTAGGTTGTTCTGACGGCTAGCTGTGATGATCAAGTGCACACCAATGCTGAGACCTTCACGAGAGATCCGCATGAAGAGCTTGAAGAGGTCTGTTTCATAAGGCTCGTCCTTCATAGACTCATAGCTATCCATGAGGATGACCATGGTTGGCTCTTGCTTACCGGTCACTTCACGGTAGAGAGCGATGGTGCCAACACCATGCTCAGAGAGAAGTTTCTTGCGGCGATCCAACTCGCGGTTGATGATCCGGATGAATTTCTGGATTTTCTCTGTCTGATCGAGTAGCAAGCTATCGGCCACATGTGGCAATTGAGTCAAGGGTGCCAGACCATTGGTTCCGAAATCCAGCAGGTACATGGTCAGATTTTCTGGACTCTGCTTGCGAGCTAGATCCATTGCGGCTGTCTGTAGGAAAGTGGTCTTTCCTGTACCTGGACTTCCGTAAAGGAGGATATTTCCATCTTTTGACAGATCGATGGCGACAGCTTCTTGCTTTTGCGCTTGCGGGATATCGGCGACCCCGATCAGGACGCTTGGAGCTGTCCGTTTTTGCCAAGCCTCGATCGGTACGACTTTGTCCAACTCATCCAGCGTGATCCGCTCTTTGAGCGGTGGCAACCATGGTTGGGCCACAGCTGCGATGCCTTCTTGTTGGTGCAAGTGATTGATCTCTTGTACGATCACATCTAGCTCTGTTGGCACTTCCTTGATTTCTTCTGCCATATCCAGACCAGAGAGGTCTTGGTTGAGGACTTCGTATTGGCCCAGTTCATTGATCAAGTAGATGGTATGGTCTTCGATCCCTAGCTGATCCTTCTCAGGCTGGTAGTCTGCTCCTGACCAAGCGGTTTGGAAAAGTTCATAGACTTCGTTATTCCCGACTTGGAGGTAGGCCCGACCGGTCTGGGTGATCTCAGCCGCATCTGCTGTCCGCAGCATCTCCATCGAGTCGCCACGGTCTGCCACCTTGAGGGCTAGCTTGAAGCGGGAGTTGGACCAGATCTGGTCATCCACGACCCCAGAAGGTTTTTGCGTTGCAAGGATCAAGTGCACCCCGAGGGAACGCCCGACACGCGCGATAGAGACCAATTCCTTGATGAAGTCTGGTTGGTTGACCTTGAGTTCGGCGAACTCATCACTGATCAAGAAGAGGTGAGGTAGCGGTTCTGTCGCTTCACCGAGTTTAAATTTCTTTTGGTATTGGTTGATATGGTTAACCCCATATTGACCAAAGAGCCGCTCCCGACGATGGATCTCCGCATTGATAGAGGCCAAGGCCCGCATGGACTGGGCACCATCCAAGTTGGTAATGGTTCCAAGCAAGTGAGGCAGATCCTTGAAGAGGTTGGCCATTCCCCCACCCTTGTAGTCGATGAGGAGGAAAGCCACATCATGTGGGTGGAAGTTGACGGCAAGGCTCAGGATATAGGACTGAATGGTTTCAGACTTACCAGAACCAGTTGTACCTGCGATCAAACCATGTGGCCCATGAGCTTTTTCATGGAGATTGAGGTAGACCAAATCGTCCTTCCCGCGCAGACCAATCGGCACTGCCAAACTTTGGTAAGGAGCATGGCTCTCCCAACGACTCAAGACCTTAAGATCATTGAAGGTTTCCGCTTGATACATTTCAAGGAAGGTCACCGAGTCCGGAATTGAGCTCTTGAGCTGTTGGATATGTTTCAGTGGGGCTAGGCCACGCGAGATGGCTTCCTTGTCATAACCTTCAGGGAAGTGATCCAATTGGAAGTCGAGCTCCCGAAGAACCCCTTCTTGCAAGAGCAATTGCCCCTGGTTGCGGTCCTTGATGGAGATAACGGTTTGGATATTTTCAGAAAGAGATGAGAGTACGTCTGCCACATAGATAATGGAGCATCCTAGCTCTGTCGGATCCTCACGGAAGAACTCCATAATGACATGGTCCAAAATCAAGGTTTCATCGGTGATGAGCACCACATAGTGAGGGTGGAAGATCTTGGTATCATTGGCTTTTTCTTCCTCTTTTTGCGCCTTGCGGAGCTTGAGGATTTGGTTGAGACTGTTCAAGACCTGATCGCGTGTCCGCTGATTGTAGACGAAGCTACGGACATTCATATCTTGTAGGGTCGCATGAGGCAACCAGCGCATCCAATCCCAGCTTTCTTTTTCCTCTTCTGGAATGATCGGAATAATGGTCAGATCATGGTAAGAGTGAAAGACAGCCAATTGGGCAACCAGGATTTGCAACTGCTCTAGCACGATAGGACGAGGGCCAACATACCCTACAGGTCCCCGATTGAGGCTGGCTACAATCGGAAGATTGTCGATCTTTTGATGAGCTTGGAACAGAGCATAGCCTTCTTCTTCCAAGGCATCTTTCTTCCCACTGCGCTCTTCCTGACCATATTTGAGCTCATAGCTGGTTGGAACCTTGCCCAAGCCCAAACGATAGGCCAAAAAGTCAAAATGAAGGGGTGTTTTTTCGTAGATCCGCGAGTCATAGCGTTTGACCATCTTGGTCAAGTCCTCGATCGCTGGGAAATGGTAAAACATGCCTTCTCGCTGCTTCCGAGATAGCTGTTCCAAGTCCTTGGCCTTGTCTTTGAGATAGAGATGGTAGAGCTCCACGCGCTCTTTCTTGTCTTCTTTGTATTTTTTACGATTCTTGAAGAATCCTTGGACCGAAAAGATCACACTGACCACAGACATGGATACTGTCGCGATGATATAGAGCCCCCGCGGTTGGAAAATGGTGATCAAGAGAGTCACCCCAACCATGATGAGGGGTGGCATGATTAACTTCAAGAGTTCATCTGATGGCTTTTGAGGCTCCGCTCCCGGAGGATTGATCAAGATCTTGTCTTCCGAACTCCGGTAGATGATCCGCGGAGACCGGTGGTACTCGGGATAGTCCTTGTAGAAGTCGTAACGCGAATGCAAGCGTGGCACCAGATAAGGACTTACTTCGACAGCCCCTTCCACGCCAAATTCTTCTGGATAGAGCTTAAAGGTCACATCTCCAATAGCCAGCTCATCCCCAAAGGCCAGTGGAAAAGTCGCTTCACTAACGAGTTTGTGGTTATGGTAGAGTTTTCCGGATAAGAGCTGACAAGTCCAAGTCTGATCTTTTTTCACAAGGAGAAAGCGTACTGGATAGTGCAAGCGCACATCCGCACCCTTTTCATCTGCTACGAGGATTTCTTCCTTGTCGAGCAGTTCATAGGTATGGACTTCCCCTGTCGCTAAGTAGCAGACCACATCCCCAAGAATCTTGCTATTTTCGAGCACACCCTTGTCTTCACCATACTGGTAGAAGATTTCTCCTTGACTCCATTGGAAATGAAGGGGATTTTCTTGTAAAGCCAAGGTCAACTGAGCTGTTTCTTGATTCGATACGGTGGCTGTTTTTCCCTCTTCTAGCGCTAGCTCATAGCGAAAACCTCTTTTATAGAGTATGATACGTTTTTTCATAGACTACTCCTTGTGTTCGCTAGACTCTGTTGAGCTTGCAGCTGTAGAAGACGAGCTTTCTGTTGAGGAGCCTTTTGTAGACGAAGCCGTTGTTGAGTTGCTGGTGGATTCTTTGGTTTCATCTATCTCTGCTTCCAAGAGTTTAGAGCGAGCATCCCAGTATTTTTTGTATTCGCCCTCGAGCTCAGAAAGTTTCTTCTCGCGCTGTTCACCAGAGAGTTTTTCGCTATCACGCGTCGCCTTGATTTCTTTACGAAGGGCATAGATGATCAAGTCTGAATCGTCGATCCGCTTGGCTGTATCCAGCGCTTGGGTAAAGTCATGACGGCCGATATAGACCCAGTAGTGGAGATAGAGGCTATCTGACTTGAGCGTGACGTTGTTAAGGATGACCTTCTTTTGGTCCTCTGAGAAATTCAAGCCTTGCAAATAAGACGTCGCCAACTCATATTTCTGTGTCATTGGAAGACTACTTGGAGCCACTCCCTCCAATTCATCGATCACACCGGTATAGTCTACCTTGAGATAGGCTGTATCCGCTTGAAGCAACTTTTCTTTAAAGGGTGCTTGGAAAAAGACCAAATAGATCAAAGGCAAGAGGAGGAAGGCCACTACAGTTGAAAGCCACACTGTTGCCAACTTAAAGATTCGGTGTTGACGGCTTGAAACCAAGGTTAAGGTCTTTTCTTCCTCTTCCTTGCGTTCCTGGTAGGCTTTCTCTAAGAGAGCTTTCATCTCTTCTAAGCTAGTAGCATCACGGATTTCTACCAAGAAATCTGGTAGATCTTCTAATTCGAGTGTACCTTGATAGAGCTCCATGAAATCCCAGTCCCCAAAAAGAGTGACAGCATAGCACTTGGCCTGACGCAAGAATTCAACCTGATCCCACTTGCGTGGCACCATCATTCCCGGAACCCCGCGATAAGCGATCTTGACTTGCGCATCCTTGGTCACAAACAAATTGATAGGATGCAACATAAAGGTCACCGGAAGCTCCAAGGCTGGCGCCAAATCCAAGACATTAATGGCTAGACGCAGACGGTCTGAAACCGGTAATGCCTGGATTTCTTCAGCACTCAAGCCTAGCGCATCTGTCTGATAGGTCAGATGAATCTGGTCTTGATCAGCTGTCATGCTCTGCTCTAAAAACAAGGGATGATGGAGATCCAAAATCCATAAATTGCGTAAATCCTGGCTATCCACTTCTGAACGCTTGAGGTCCAATCGCCAGCTCGTTTCTTCTTTTTCAAAGCGGAAGACTTGTTCTTCCAGTGTAAATTGTTCTTCTTTCACCTTACCACTCCTCAATCTCGATCAGATCACCACTTGTGATCGGATACTCTTGTACTACCTTGCCTTCATCTAGCAAGATGCCCTTATTTACCACGCGCAACTGATACTTACTTCTAGGCTCCATGGTAGACCCAAAGATCTGATCCAATTCCCGAATCAAGCGTCGCACCTCCATCCGCGTTGGGATTCGGAGGTCATGGCTTGCACCATTCATACGGAAGGTGACATTGATATGTTGGTCCATTTAGGCCTCTTTTCTATAAATTCGATAGGAAATATAGCCAGCAATCCCAAAGAGAAGGGCACTCCAAGCCAGCATTTGCAAGGCTGGAATAAAATCCGACAAACTAGCCGAATTGTCCTCTACATTGGACTCAAATTTAGATAATTTTTGATTTTCAGGCTGGAACAGGTCCGCTTCAGGCTCTGTTTTTTTCTTTCCCTTTATAGCAGAAAACAACTGGCCGTCTGAATCGGTCAATTGTTTCTCTTGCTTGCGTTTTTCATCTATTAATTTTTTCTGATCCTTCTCATTGAAAAGAGACTCAGTGGCATCCAATTGGCCACCAAGTGTCTTTTCCTGTTCTGTCTCAAGACGTGAGTTGTTGACCTGAAGACGATTATCAATAAAATCATCTGCAGAAACAACAGCTACTGGCAAGAGACTAAAGACAAAGAGAAGATACATCATTTTTTTCATATGCTTGATTCAATTTCCTTTGTTTGAGTAAACTTCTTTGGGACGAAGATATTGGCAACCGCCAAAAGACCGAAGAGAACCAACAATCCGAAGAAGACGACGATACCAGCTGTTTGTCCATCAAAGTAACCCGCAAACTGTCCTTCCAAAATAGAAAGGAGGTTGACATTTTTCACCAGTGCTGGAAGGCCTGACAAGGTTGCGGTTGTTCCGATCGCGCTAGATAGGTAGACATAACTGATCAACATGAAGAAGGCCAGTCCCATTCCAATCACACGGAAGTGTTTCAAAAGAAGGTATTGTAGTTGTACCAAGACAAAGCTTGCTAGAACTGCTAAAAATACCCATGAAGGTATATATTCACGACCGACAGAGAGTTGAATACTTGAAATCATTCCGATCACCAGTCCAAGGATGAGAGAAAGTCCCACAAGGACACCGACAGATAAGAGATCTGATTCTTGCAAGCGATCCAATTTGAAACGATCCTTAACCTTGCGAATGATTGGTTGAGTCGCAAAGAGATAAGCTGTAAAGAGGCTCAAGACTTCCAACATAAAGATCCAAATAAATGGACGGTAGACGTTGATGGTCGCTTTCACAGAAGAAGATTTCTCTGCAACTGGATTTGACAAGAAGTCAAGCAAGACTTCATTCGGTACCCCGTTTTCATAGGCATTGTTGAAGACCTTACGGAAGGCTTCGACAAAGTTCCCATTTTCAGACAATTCCTTGTCGAATTCACCCATCAAACTTTCCGCATTGCTAGACAATTTCTCTGTATTGCCTTGGGCTTTTTCCAATTCTTTGTTCAATTGGCTAAAGATTTCATTGGTAGAGTTAGCAGCTTCTACATTGCTACGAGATGAGTTCTTGACACTTTCTGTCGAACTCAATAATGAGGTGTATTCAGAACCAAGGGCTGACAAATCTGCATCGGTCTTAGTTTGAGCCTGTGTCACTGTTTCCTGTGTTTTTGAGATCTCTTCTAAACGTTTTTGAAGATCTGCATACTGCGTCAATTGATCATTGATATTTTGGGTTAGATCTTTGTTAGTATTTTCAATTGCTTGAAGATTGGCCTGCAATTGTGGTCCCAAGTCTTGCAACTGTTGGAGGGTACCATCTAACTGGGCTTTCACACCCTTCGTTGCATCCCCAGATTCATCCGTTTCAATACTCTTACGGTAGTCCTTTATGTTACTTGAAACAGCAGCCTTCACGATATCGACCAAAGCGTTTGTCAAATCCATATCTTCAATCGGATCATAGAGCGAATGACGATCTCCCTTGTCATCTTTTGGATAGTAGGCATCGATCAATGCTCCTGCGCGTTGATAATCCAAGGCGATTTCACTAGCTTTCGATGCATAGTTAGCGACAGCTGTTTTCAAATCTTCTGCAGATACAGTCACACTGGTTGAAGAAACTCCATTCACAAGAACTTCAACATCAATCGCACTTGGCATAGCTCCTCCATCTTCAACAAGGTGAATTTGAATTTGTTTGCCATCTTTCAGTTCGACTTCCTGTTCACCACTGCCTGCATAAGTCTGTCCATCATAGGTCCAGGTATCCACCTTGACTCCTGCAGGGACATGAATACTAACTTTCTGTTTTCCAGATTTAGCATTAAGGACATCCGCAACTGCCGTTGATTTGGCATCCACTTCTTGCGCCAATTTTTTTAATGCATCAGCAT
This sequence comes from Streptococcus sp. S1, assembly GCF_034137685.1. Classification (NCBI taxonomy): domain Bacteria; kingdom Bacillati; phylum Bacillota; class Bacilli; order Lactobacillales; family Streptococcaceae; genus Streptococcus; species Streptococcus dentalis. The sequence continues at coordinate 140,780 of NZ_CP139418.1, forward strand.
TCCCTTTTGGATGTGCCTTCGTTCCAGCAAAAGCACTATCAAAATCAATCGCTGCGTTAAGATTCCCATACTTATTCAGATCAAGACTAGCTGGATCTAAAGACGGAAGTTTTTCAATCGCTTGACGAATGTCATCATCCGCTTTATTACGTGCCTCACTTAGCGTCTTGATACTTGTCTTTCCAAGCAAGGTACGAAGAGTAACTTTTTCTCCTTCTTTTAGACCATAGTAGTCAAGGATCTTCGCTTTTACAGAAGACTCGATGTTATTTTCGTGCTCATCTAACTTGTCGCGTTCTGCCTTGATCCCTTTTTCGAGGTCTGCCACACGATCATTCACCTCTTTTGTCAAGCTAGCATAGGTCTTGGTACCTGAAGAATCCCCTGCTGTTTCAGTTGGCTGACTCAATTGTTTGGTAATCGCTTCTTGATTTAGTTGTAGATTCTTATACAACTCTTGGGTCTTTTCACTGACAACAGACTGGTTCATGGACATCAGCTGGTTCATGAATTCTTCTTGGCTGATCTTATCCTCAGAACGTTGTTTTATCAGTAAGTCAAAGTTTTGACCGTACTGACCCTGAGATTGGGTCAATTGATCAAATGCTTGTGTATAAGACTCAAGGACTGTCTTCAAGGCGTTGTTAGACTCGACAGATGACGTAGACAAGCTATAGAGACTCGGGAAAATATTTTTCGAATCCAAGGCTGAATCCAGCAAGTTAGTTCGATAAGAACCAATGTTAGTGGATTGAATTTTGTTACTTGTTTCCACATTTTTCTGAGCTGTATAAAGGTTGCTTAGAATGCTGACCATATACATATCAACCAATTGGCTATTCAAGTCTGAAACGATATCTTTAGCGACTTTATTGGCCTCGTTTTCAACCTGAGAATTCCCAGCCGCATTGACTTTATACGTCACCGTAGTCTTCTCTGCATTAACCGCGTTCACTTCCAAGATCTTCTCTGAGAAGTCACTTGGAATGACGATCATCAACTGATACTTGCCATCTGCAAGCCCTGACTCAGCGGCTCCACGAGGAACTACAGACCAGTTTTGCGAATTATCCCGTTCGATATTCTTAACATAGCTAGCCCCAAGGTTGTATTCTTTATCATTCAGCTTAACCGCTTTATCCTCATTGACAACCGCAATGTTGAGCTTGGTGTTTTCTGTCGTTTGCACGGTCTTGGCTTCGTTTTGCTTTTGGTCCTTTTGAACCGTGGTATAAAGACCCACTACGGACCCCATCAAAAGGAGCACAACTGCACTCTGACCAATGTATTTTAACCATTTTATATTTTTAACTTCCATACCTTTTCCTTTTTCTAATTCATAGACACAAAATAGGGGTTAGGGATTAAGAATCTAACCCCTATTTTCTATATATCAAAAGACAAAAGGGTGATCTACCAACAAGAAGTAAGATCACCTTCAAGATTATCTTAGTGAATTTGTGCAGCGATATCTTGGTCAGTTTGTTCAACGATATCAGCAACTTTGATCAATTGACCGTTGATATCTTCCAATAATTGAGCAAATTGTTTGATTTTTGGAGACAATTCGTTGAATTGTGCTTCAAAGCTATCAAATGCAGATCCATCCCAGTTTGCATCGATGACTTGTTGTTCATGAGTCAAAGTAGTAAGAACACGATCGATGTCTTGAGAACCTTGCGCATAGCGTTGTGCTGATTGACGTAGGTCATCTGGAGTTAATTTAATTTGAGTCATATTTTTCTCCTTTTGGGCTGATACCCTTATATTTTTTCATAAACAATACATTTAGTACGAATTAGTAAAATGCCAGATAACTGTATATTTTACCTTTTTCTCCCTGTTTGTATTATTTACTTAAAAATATCTTAATGAAATATTGCTAGAATGTCAAGTTTAGATGGCTAACTGATAAAACATTGTAACCTTGTTACGAATGTGTAACATTTTGTCATAGAATTGTAATTTATTTTCTGAATTCCTTGCCCCAGTAGTCTCCATCTAGTATTATTTTAAGAAAGAAAAGAAGACACTCTGGCTTTTCTCATTAACTCAACACATATATAAAAATTGTTGATTTTAGGCATTTTTAGATGCGGTTTTTGATAATTTTTGTATATTTTTTCATTTTTTAAGTTTTTATGGTATAATGAGAACTGTTTAGAACTTATTTCATACAAGATCGGACACCATTAACCTATAAGGAGTTATCTATGAAAAAATTTCTACTTGCCTCTGTCTGTCTACTAGCCCTTACCGCTTGTAGCCAAGGTCAACAAGGCAAAGGAACTACTGCCGCTTCTACCAAGCAAGAGACCACTCAAACCAAAAAGGAGCAAGTCCAAACCAAGACCTTTGTTCGTGACCTTGGCGATCACCACCAAAACAAAATTCAAATTGGCTACAAGAAAGAGGAAATTGTCTCTTTTACTTTCCTTAGTTTTGAACCCATTTCCTCAGATTTGCAAGACATGGATCTTCCTGAATTAAAGGAAATCTACCAAGAAGAATTAGAACATAGCGATATCTATAAAACCTTAAATGGTAAGCCTGGACTTAGCTTCCGCATTCAAATTTCAAAAGATAAACAATCCTATGCTAAAGTCTTACAGGCTGACTTCTCAAAAATCAAGAAAGATGAGTTTGCTACCATCTACGGAGATCAAGGGGAGGAAGAAAGAGCCGAGTTCAAGAAATACCTCAATGGCAAGCCCCAAGATCTCTTTACCTATTTCAAAGATCAAGGCCTCAAAGAAGAAAAATAAAAAGAGCTTCCTGAGTTTCATCACCACACTGGTGAGAGCTCAGAAAGCTTTTTCTTATTTGTTCAAGATTGAAAGGGTTTCAAGGAGATTATCCGCATGAACTTCGATGGTATCTCCTGTCGCTTTGATTTTCACTTCAACGATGCCTTCAGCTGCTTTTTTACCAACTGTTACGCGGATTGGAAGGCCAATCAAATCGCTATCGCTGAATTTGACACCGGCCCGTTCATTTCGGTCATCCACCAAGACTTCGTAGCCTTTATTGACTAAGCTTTCTTCGATCTGATTGGTCAAAGCAAGACTCGCTTCATCCTTAACATTAACTGGAATCAAATGCACATCAAATGGCGCCAATTCTTTAGGGAAGTTAATTCCCCAAGCGTAACGGTATTCCCCTTTTGGAGTCTTATTGACAAAGAGACGAGCATGTTGCTCCATAACGGCTGAAAGAAGACGGCTAACACCGATTCCGTAGCAGCCCATGATGATTGGAACCGCACGACCGTTTTCGTCCAAGACATCTGCTCCCATGCTAGCGGAGTAGCGTGTGCCGAGTTTGAAAATGTGACCAATTTCGATCCCACGTGCAAAGTTCAAGACCCCTTTCCCATCTGGTGAGATTTCGCCTTCACGAACTTCACGGATATCAACGTATTCTGCAGTAAAGTCACGTCCTGGGTTGACACCAGTCAAGTGGTAGCCTGTTTCATTGGCACCGACTACTGCATTGCGGCTATCTTGAACCTTGCGGTCTGCGATAATCTTAACATTTTCAGGAAGATCTACTGGACCGAGAGAGCCAAAATCAGCTCCTAATAATTCTTTCACTTCCACTTCGGTTGCAGGTTCAAAGAAGTCTGCGCCGAGATGGTTTTTCAACTTCACTTCATTGAGCTGATCATTACCTACAAGAAGGGCAACAACTGGCTCACCATCTGCAATGTAAACCAAAGTCTTGATCGTAGCTTCTTCTGGAACATTCAAGAATGCAGCTACTTCATCAATCGATTTGACACCTGGTGTTTCTACGCGCTTCACTTCTTCTTCTGCTACAACACGGTTACTTGGCTTGTATTCGTTAGTAGCCATTTCCAAGTTCGCAGCATAGGTGGATTCACTTGAATAGGCAATGGTATCTTCACCAGAGACCATCCATTTGAGCAATTCTGCTTTGATTTCTTCTTGGACTTCTGCTGGTATCTCATCAAAGGAAGCCACTGATTTGTCTAAAACAACCCAACGGTCCAAGTCTGTACGAGCAGGTGTAACAGCCATAAACTCTTGGCTATCTTTTCCGCCCATGGCACCACCATCACCGATGATGGCTTTGTAGTCGATGCCACTGCGGGTGAAGATCCGCTCATAAGCTGCCTTGTATTCATCATAAGTGACATCCAAGCTATCGTAGTTAGCATGGAAGCTATAACCATCTTTCATGATGAACTCACGGGTCCGCAGAAGACCGTTCCGTGGGCGTTTTTCATCGCGGTATTTTGGTTGAATTTGGTAGAGATTCAACGGCAATTGTTTGTAAGATTTTACTGAGTCGCGCACAATAGCGGTAAAGGTTTCTTCGTGAGTTGGACCTAAGATAAAGTCAGAGCCTTCACGATTTTTCAACTTATAGAGGTCTTCCCCGTAAGTTTCGTAACGACCAGATTCACGCCAAAGATCCGCACTCAAAAGAGCTGGAGCTAGCATTTCTACTGCTCCAATTTTTTCGAATTCTTGGCGCATGATGCCTTTTGCTTTTTCAATGACTCGATTTGCTAAGGGCAGATAAGAATAGACACCCGCTGATACTTGGCGAACATATCCTGCACGCAACATCAAAGCATGGCTAATGACTTGGGCATCGCTTGGCATTTCGCGAAGCGTTGGAATCAACATTTTACTTTGTTTCATGGACAATATCCTTTTCTATTTCAAAAATAATTTCATAATATCATTCCAGGTGACAGCAATCATTAAAATAACCATTACAGCTACACCTGCAAGCGTCATATAGGTTTCTACTTCCTGTTTCAGTGGCTTTCTCCGGACGACCTCGATCAAATTGATCAAGATTTTCCCACCATCCAAAGCGGGAATCGGGATTAGATTGAAGATCCCAATATTAATAGAGAGCATGGCCATAAGAGATAAGACTGCTGGAATACCTAATTGAGCAGCTTGTGAGCTGGCATTGTAAATAGCGACCGGACCACCCAGTTTATTGAGACTAAAGTGGAAAATGATATCTTTCAAAGCTCCAAGAATCCGTGTCGCTGTATTCCAGGTATCTGTAAAACCAGACAAGAGTTTATCCACAAATCCTGTCTTGAGGCCATTTGTCACACCCAGATAGTAACGATTCCCTGACTTGGTTGGCTTCACTTTGACTTCTTTTTCTTGGCCGTCTGTTTTGACTTTCAGGGTCAATTCAGGAGCCGTCTTGCTGTCCTTGGTTGCTTTCTCGACAGCATCTGTCAGCTCATCCCAGTTGCTAACGGTATCGTTGTTGACTTGAAGGATCTGAACATTGCTTTTGACACCGACGACCTTAGCCAGCGCCCCATCAGGTGCCACCTGAACATTGTTGCTGTAGTAGTCAATCGCACCACCACGCATAAAAGCTAAGAGTGAATAGACGACAATACTGAGGATAAAGTTGTTCATAGGACCCGCAAAGTTGGTGATCAACCGTCCCCAAATGCTGGCATTCTGATACTGAACATCTCTCGGCGCAATCCGCACTTCTGTCCCATCTTCCTCAACGATGGTCGCATCATGATCAACACTATAGGTCTTGGTCTCATCGAGAACCAAGCCCGTAATTTCCAGTTTGTCTTCAAAGTCAAACTGGGTAACATTCATGGGAAGGGCTGTCTGATCCAGATTCTTTCCTGAAAGATTGATCCGGACGACCTTACCAGCCTCATTTAGCGTCAAGCTGACAGGCGTTCCGGTTTTAATCTCAGTTGTATCCTCACCCCAGCCAGCCATACGCACATAACCACCTAAAGGTAGAATGCGAATCGTATAAGCTGTTCCATCTTGACCAATATGGGCAAAGATCTTGGGACCCATCCCGATCGAGAATTCTCGCACCAGGATGCCCGATTTTTTTGCAAAATAGAAATGACCAAACTCGTGAACGAGAACGATCACTCCAAAAATAACAATAAAGGCAATAAACTGCATCGTTCTATACGTGGTTTCCTTTCTATCTCTTCTGTCTTAGAACAAGCCCAAGAAATGCATCAAGGGAAAGACAAAAATCAAACTATCAAAGCGGTCTAGAACACCACCATGTCCTGGGATAAATTTCCCAGAATCTTTCACACCGAAGTGGCGTTTAATCGCACTCTCTACGAGGTCGCCAAACTGACCTGCAATACTAAAGAGGATGGTAAAGAAGATCATAGCGAGAAAACCATGTCCACCCGCCACAGAACGATCCACGATCATATAGATCACAGTTACCGCAACTGCAGACAAGATTCCCCCAAGACTGCCTTCAATCGTTTTATTAGGAGAAACCGCAGGCATGAGCTTGCGTTTCCCAAACCGACTTCCTACCAGATAAGCACCTGAATCTGTAGCCCAGACAATAAAGAGTGCCAATAAGACCTTATCAATACCAGCAATTCGCGCATCTACTAAGGAATGGAAACCAAGTCCAACATAAAAGCTAGACGCAATGGGATAGACCACATCTTCATAATTGTAATTCTGAGCAAGAACAGTTGTTCCCATGAGAATCAAGACAACCAAACCATAAGCAATCATATTGCCATCTGCTGGAAGGTAAGGGAGGTAGTCCTCGATCGGCAAAGTCAGGACAAAGGCCGCTAACATGGCTAGCGCTCCTTCAAAAGTAGCTGTCTCAAGCCCCTTCATCTTGAGCAATTCATGAACCCCTAGCATGGCGATCAAGCCAATAACAATCTGGAAGAACACCCCTCCAACCATTACTGTTGGAATGAAAAAGAGCAGGGCAATTCCTCCAAAAATCACACGTTTTTGTAAATCTTTCGTCATCATCTTCTCCTAAACACCACCAAATCTCCGATGGCGATGGCTATATTCTACTATGGCACTTCGTAGTGCTTCCTCTCCAAAATCTGGCCACATCACATCTGTGAAATACAACTCACTATAAGCAGCCTGCCAAGGAAGGAAATTACTCAAACGGATCTCTCCGCTGGTACGGATAATCAAATCTGGATCCCTTAGGGCACGTGGTAAACTCTCAGTATAGAGAGAATCTGCGATCATCTCTTCTGTGATATCTTCTGGGCTGAACTTCGCATCCAAGACTTCTTGGGCGATCCGCTTCACGGCCTGAGTGATCTCAGCACGTCCACCATAATTGAGTGCGAAATTGAGGATCAAGCCTGTATTGAGATGGGTCATCGCTTCTGCTCTTTCCAAAGCCTCCAGCGTTTCTTTTGGTAATTTCTTGGTATCACCGATCATTTGAATCTTGACATTGTTGCGATGCAATTCGGGGACGAAACGATCATAAAACTCGACCGGCAAGTGCATGATGAACTTGACTTCATCTTCAGGGCGTGTCCAGTTTTCCGTAGAAAAGGCATAGACAGTCAAGACCTGAACCCCCATATTTTTTGCTGCAATCGTCACTTCTTGGAGAGCTTCCATCCCTGCCTTATGACCGAAGACGCGCGGTTGCATCCGCTTTTTCGCCCAGCGACCATTGCCATCCATAATGATCCCAATGTGTTTCGGGACTTCTAAAGGTATCTCGATTTTTTCTTTTTTCTTAAAACGAAACATGTTTTTCTACCTATTTCAATATTTATCGCTTCATTATACCATAAATCCCCCTAAAATAGGGACTCTGGCCTCTTTTTTGAACCAGCAAGGCTTTCCTTCATCACATCGTCCTATTTGCCCACCAAAAAAGAGGCCCTTGCCTCTTCCTTGATGATTATTCTTCGATGGCTGAATCAGCATCTGAGCTAGCACCTTCTGTAGCAGTGGCTGAGATTCCTTCAGATACAGGAAGAACTGTTTTGATCGCTCCCAATTCAAAGGTCAGGTAGACACCATCAACATCCAAGACAACCGTCTTGCGGTCTGTGTCGACTTCATCGATGGTTCCGTACAAACCACCAATCGTGATGACTTCATTTCCTTTTTGAAGTTTATTCAAACTTTCCATCCGTTTTTGGTACTGTTTCTTTTGGCTACGGCTCATGAAGTACATCAAACCGACCATAAGAACGAGCATAATTAGCAAACTTCCGCCTTGCATATGTTTCTCCTTTAATTTTCATATATGCTATACTATATCAAATTTCGCCCGTCTTTTCAAGTTTTCCCATCCTCTTCAAGCAAAATCAGACTCCAGTCTCAGAGAGGGGGCAAGTTTTGATGAGAAAGAAAAAAACCACGAAAAGTGGGCTACTGACTAGTCAATCGTAATGCCATACTTTTCATGATTCTCATCATACCAATCAATCAAGGCCAAAGCCGTTTGATAGGTAATATTTTTGATTTTACTCGTACCCTTCGTCAAAGTCGCCAAGCTCATTTTGCTGATGTTTGTTTCAGTTGCAACACGATAGCTCGTCAAGCGACCATCAACCATCAGTTGAACAACAGCTTCCACTTTTTTATATTCGGGAGTTGAGTAGATATCAATTGTATTGCTCATCTTACTTCCATTCCTCAAATTTTATTCTTGTATAGATTATATACTTTTTTTCTTTATTTATTAATAAATTTGCTCAAATTGGGGTAATTTCACTAATTATTGATGTTTTTTAGTCCAAATAGGAAGATTTTGGCCTTATACGACGAATAATTTCCCCCAGGTGGGAAGAAAAAATAAAGACTGCTATATGATAGCAGCCTCTACTTTTCACAAACTCATTCGCCTTATTCTGCTTGTTTATCAGTATTGTCTTCATTCTTTGTGTCTTTTTCTCTGATCACAAGGACACCATCTTCCATGTCAGCTTCCAGGTGTTTAGCATCCAAGTTATCCAAGTGGAAGTCTGTGACTTTGTCACGGATTTGTTGTTCAACTACCCGACGGAGTGGACGAACACCCATCACTTCATCATAACCTTCTTCAGTCATATATTCTTTAGCTGCATCGCTCACTGCCAAGTCGATTTCTTTCTTAGAAAGGGTCTTATTGACATCTACCAACATCAAATCAACAATCTTAGAAAGATCTTCCTTGCTCAAGTGTGAGAATTCAATGACAGCGTTGAAACGGTTCAAGAATTCTGGACGGAAGTAAGGTTTCAAACGATCCATGAGTTCTGGTTTATCCGCATCTTCTGTCAAGTTGGCTTCGTAACCAAAGCCAGCGTTTGAAGTGGCGATAATTACAGTGTTCTTGAAGTTGACCGTATTCCCTTGACCATCTGTCAAACGACCATCATCCAAAACTTGGAGAAGAAGGGTGATGACTTGAGGATCCGCCTTTTCAATTTCGTCAAGAAGGACGATTGAGTAAGGGTTACGACGAACACGTTCTGTCAAAGTATTGCTATTGTCATCATAACCAACATAACCAGCTGTTGTACCAATCAATTTAGAAACGGCTGTACGGTCGCTATATTCTGACATGTCCAAACGGATGATGGCATCTTTGGTTCCGAACATATCAAGCGCCAATTGTTTAGCTAACTCAGTTTTACCAACACCAGTAGGACCTACAAAGAGGAAGCTACCGATTGGGCGATTTCCTTCGTCAAAGCCTGCACGATTACGACGGATAGCACGTGACACTGCTTCAACAGCCTTGTCTTGACCGATAACCTTAGTTTGCAAACGGTGACCCATATCTTTCAAACGTTCGATATCAGTTGCACCCATTTGTGACACTGGAATACCCGTCATCCGTTCTACTGATTCAGCCACATCGTTGATTGTTGCAGTTACCTTATGGTCTTCTGTATGGTTTTCAATTTTCTTTTCAAGTTCTTCGATACGAACTTTTGCTTTCAAAGCTGCTTCGTAATCTTCTTTAGCCGCAGCTTCTTCTTGTTTGGTTTTTTCTTCTTCAATTTCATGTTCCACAGCATGAACATCTGTTACCGGATGTTGGGCTGCCAAGTGAGCAGCTGTCACATCGACCAAGTCGATGGCCTTATCAGGCAAGCTACGTTGTGGAATGTATTGAACAGAATAATCAACTGCCGCTTTCAAGACTTCATCAGGCAAGACCACATTGTGGTGTTGTTGATACAATTCACGGATTCCTTGGAGGATCTTGAAGGTATCTTCAGCAGATGGAGCATTAACCTTGACTTCGTTGAAACGACGTGCAAGAGCTGCATTTTTCAAGATGGTGTTGCGGTATTCATCTTGAGTGGTTGCCCCAATCACGGTCAATTCCCCACGTGAAAGAGCTGGTTTCAAGATATCCGCAAGACCTTTAGATCCTTGACCATCCCCTGTGCTACCTGCACCAAGGATTTGGTGGATTTCGTCAAAGAAGAGGATAACATTTCCCATAGCCTTGACTTCTTGGATCAGATTTTGAATATTTTCTTCAAAGCTACCACGGTATTGTGTACCAGCTTCTAGACCAGAAATATCAATCGAGATGATTTCTTTGTTCTTGATAGCAGCTGGAACATCCCCGTTCACAATAGCTTGTGCCAAACCTTCTACAACTGCTGTTTTACCAACACCGGCATCCCCTACAAGGACAGGGTTGTTCTTGGTGCGACGAGACAAGATTTCAGCAGTTTCTTGAATTTCTTTATTACGTCCGATGACCGGATCCAATTTTCCTTCACGAGCTTCTTCGGTCAAGTTGCGACCAAGTTTTGCAAGGATCCCATCTTGTTTCATTCCTTTACCTTGATGGTGTTGCACTTGATCACTCCCTTCATTTGGAAGTTGACCAGTTTGGCGGTAAATAGCGAATTCTTCAGGTGTCACTTCACGACCGTTGATCATGTAGCGACGGCTTTCAGAACGAAAACCACCCATATTTCCCATTAGTTGATTGAAAAGATCATCCATATTGTTAAAGTTGTTATTCATATTGTATACCTCTATTTTACATAATTTTAATTCATTCTTGAAAATTAGCAGACCAATTGGCTGCTATTTGATTGTTTACATAATTTTAATTCATTTATTTAATAATAGCCCTACAGGCTAACAGTTTCTATTTTTCCTTTTATCAATTAGTTGTCTTAATTCTGGAAATAGCATATTACCATCTCCTTTCCACTATTGATCTTGTAAACCACTAGGTTTCTCCAACCTCTTTTCGTTTACATAAATTATTATAACGCAGACCAATTTCTTTGTCAACACTTTTTTACATAATTTTTTAAATTTATTAAAAAAATCTGGACGTCACTCCAGATTCCATATTTAAATGGATGTTCTTGGCTAGATAGATTTAAATTTCCCAGCTTTTTCTTGAATAGATATCTGTACATTTTTAGCAAATTGACCCACCATGGACTGATCCAGTTGCTTTCCAACGACCTGGACGTCTTCTTCGGCTACTGTTGCAATCGCAGTCAAGCCATCATTGTAACGTTTCTCAACTCCTGCCTTGCAGGTCAATAAAACGGGCGCATAGACAACCCGGATTAAATCTTTTTCAAGTTTCTTTCGGCTTTCGATGATCCTCATCTTATCTTTCATATCTAAATCAAAGAAATCTTTGACTGGACTATCACCCATACTTCCTCCTCTTCTATACTATGAAACTTTATCTTGTGCAAACTCCTCTTCCAGTTGGCGTCTATCTTTCCGGTAGGATTGCCATAAATTCTCTTCCTCGATTTCGATCTGTTTGAAGGCTACTTGTGCAGCTTCTCTAGCTTCGAGATCATACTCTTCTATACAGCGATGGAGGGACTCCCATCCACAACTGACATCAACCTCCTGCTTTTGTAAAAAGGAAGCTGCCATCGCATACTCTTCTTCCAGCATCTGGGTGAAGAGCTGCTGTTTTCTTTCCACTAGGCAACGCTTTTCATCTAGCTCCAAGCGCGCTTTTCGGAACTCTATTTCCAAGTGATCTAGTTTCTTTTCCTTTTTCGAATGAGTAGATGAAATTAATAAGCTAGTTGTTCCCACTGGTTCATTTCTCCTGCTATTTCTTGATCTTTTGCTTTTAAGAGCTCAATTCCTGCATTCACTTGCTCGCTTAAAGCATGGAATTCATTCGATAAGGACTGATATGCAGCCAAACGATTGTCGAACCTTTCTCTTACTTCAGTGACAACTGTTTGCCTTGTTGCACCAGCCTGTGCATAGGCCTCTTCTACTTCCGCAAGATTAAGAATGAAGCCTTTCGGAACGGTCTGTAATACTTTCTCCAAAGTTTCTAAATCTGTATCCAGTTGTGCCTTAGATTTCTGAGCTTGCTCCAGCCCTTCATCCACTACTCGAATCAGCTCATCAGAAGCCAAACGAGCCTGCAAAGCATCCAGATAGATCCGTTCACTTGAGCTCAGTCCACCACCTGTTTTTTGCAATTTATCCTTTAGGCGATAGTAAACCTTCATCCGCTCTTCAATGATTTCCTTCCGAGTGATGGCTTCCGTTCCCTTTTCAAGAACCAAATTCCCATTCTTATCATAGATATAACCATGCATCATGTGCTGCAGGCCCGTATTTTTCAAATTCTTAGTTTTGAGGTGCTTGACAATCCCACTGGATTCCTTGCTTCCAGAATCCTGATAGCCCAAGCTAACCAAATCTTTATGGTCAATATGGTTGTAGATCTTGTACTTCAGCGAATCTATACGCGCTTTTTGCTCGGGTGTTAAGATGGAATAGGCATTAGGACCATTGTATAGATGGACAGTCCCAATATGAGAAGCTTCTTCTTCTGTCAAGCAGGCAAGAGCATACTGAATATCCATAGACCCCAGAGAGTGACCGTATAGGTCGATCTTAGCATTGGGGTATTTTCGGATTACCTCTTTCAAATGAGCTGCAGCATCTTTAAATTGTGGAGGCGGGAAAGTCCCGGTTAATTCATTGTATTTTTTTAAAAAAGCAGCTCCCATTAAAGTAGGAAATTTAACCTGTTCTTCGGCTGTTCTTTCTGCAAAAAAGCCGGCTACATCTGATGCTTTTTCCTGTACAAAATTGCTGACAGGATTATCCAGCGCTTTTTGTATGAACCTGCCAACGGGAGTGGCCTCCGGCGGAAGATTAACAGAAGTAGGAATAATCGCATCTTCAAAAGCTTCTACTGCATTATTAAAACTATCCTTGGCCTTATCTCGCGCATAATTCTTCGCATAATCTGTTGCATACTCGCTTGCTCCAACAGGGTTCAAAATATTGGAAGCTGCTGGCAGATCTGTCTTTACCCAATCCGTAAATGTATCATGGAGTAATTTTTGTGTACTTATTTCAGTCTCAGATCCCTTCATCAAAACTGTCACGTCATGAATTTGGGAACGATCTTCATCAGAAGCAGAATAAGGGACTGCTTTTTGTTTTTCGCCTTGGCCATTGTTAGTAATAACGAAGACCTGCTCTTCATTGCCATTTACACTATCATAGATGTGAGCGACATTGCCAATGTATTCCCCGGTTTTCAATCGTACATCTTGATTATAGCTTTCTATCTCATACTCTTTATACGCAATTTCTTTCTTCATTTCATCTGAAAATGATTTATCAAAAGCCATTATTTACCTCTTAATTCATCTGATAATTCTCCTGAGATGACATAACCATTTTGTTCAAATTTGCCATCTGATTCCTCTGTTAAAGTTGTTGTAATTGTTAGGTTATTATCATCATTGATTATAACTTTTATTATTAATCCTCCCATTGGATTATACTTCAATGAATTTTCATTTATCTTGTAACTTTTTATAACTCCTTTATCTGTAAATGCGTTTGGATCTTCTTGCCTTAATAAATTTTCAATCACATCTTTAGCTTTCTTACTCTCTGCAATTTGAATCATTTCTTGTTTTTTGGCAGATTGTCCATTAAAAAAGCTACAGCCTCCTAAGCTCAGGCTAAATACTACCATTATCAACACAATAAATTTACTTTTTTTCATCTTCTTCCCATTCTTTCTTCAGGTTTCTTAGAATTTATTATACAAAATTCTAAGAAACCTGAAATGTTACTTTTGTTAAAAAATGTTGCCAAATCGTTACAAGCACTAGCTATTAATGTAACATATTGGTTTTGATCCAGAAATGTTTCTATTTTCCTATATTAGGGGTATTTACCTGAATGAGTTTATTTCCCAGTCTCTTCTGCTTTACTTAACAGATCATCTAATTTTGCTGAAATACCATAACTACCTGCTTCGAACTGTCCTGAATCTTCCATTTGAACAGTCGTATCGATCGTTAACTTTTTATCGCCATTGATAACGAGATAGACATTCATCCCCCCCATTGGATTGTATTCCAATTCACCTTTTATCAGGGTATAGGAGTGAATGACCCCTTCTGAAGTGAAAGCTTTAGGATCGATACTAATTAAAAAGTGTTTTATCGCTCGCTCCATTTTCGTGCTTTCTGCAATCTGAATCATTTTCCTTCTCTCAGCAGATTGATCCGTAAAAAGGCCACAACCTCCTAGAAACAAAGTCAGTAAAAATAGTAGCATTAATCCTTGTTTTTTATCAGTCATATTTCCCTCTCACTTATATTATTCGTAATGATTCTTAAAAAATGAGCCAATTTTTAAAAATTTTTTCCAGAATTCAAAAAAACACACCCTTACTGGGTGTGTCTCTGTTAAATCATGTATTCGACGCTATAAGTGGCGTCGGATAGAATCCGTGAAAGGAATTGTTTGGTTCGTTCTTCTTTTGGACTGTTGAAGAATTCATGGGGTTCGTTTTCTTCGATGATGTGTCCGCCGTCCATAAAGATAACGTGGTTGGCCACATCACGCGCGAAGCCCATCTCATGCGTCACCACAACCATGGTTACTCCTTCTTGGGCCAATTGCTTCATGACATCTAAGACATCACCGACCAACTCTGGGTCTAGCGCTGAAGTCGGCTCGTCCAGCAAGATCACGTCTGGTTTCACTGCGATGGCACGCGCGATTCCGATCCGTTGCTGCTGGCCCCCTGACAATTGCGAAGGATAGTAATCCTTGTAAGCGAGGAGACCAACTTTTTCAAGGGCTGATTCTGCCCGTTGGATGGCCTCTTCTTTTGGAATCTTACGAGCCACAACTAAGCCTTCTAAGATATTTTCAAGCGCTGTTTTGTTGGCAAAGAGATTGTAATGCTGGAAGACAAAGGCTGTCTTTTGGCGGATTTCTTGAATCTCTTTTTTGCTGAGATTTGAGAGGTCATACTCTTTTCCACCTAGGGTTAGGTGCCCTGTATCTGCCTTTTCCAAGTGGTTGAGGCAACGAAGGAAGGTTGTTTTTCCTGATCCAGATGGACCCAAAATAACGACCACATCCCCTTGGTTGACCTTGAGATTGACATCTACCAGGACTTGGTGGTCCTTAAATTTTTTCGATACGTGTTCTACTTCTAACATCTTCTTATTTCTCCTTCTTCTATGCGAGTGTCAGGCGTTTTTCTAAGCGATTGAATCCCCACTGAATCACCCCACAAATGACAATATAAAGAATAAAAATCACTAGATAGGATTCAAAATATTGATAGCCATAAGAGGCTTCTACCTTGGCAATGGCGGTGATATCCTTGATGGTCATGACAAAGACAAGGGAAGTTCCTTTGACCAAGTTGATAACCAGGTTACACAGATTGGGCAGGGCCGCACGCAGGGCTTGTGGAAAAACAATGCGGATGTAGGCTTGGCGATTAGTCAAACCAATGGCTTGCGCTGCTTCTAGCTGGCCCTTATCCACGGTCAGAATGGCTGACCGGAGAATTTCAGCCAGACTCCCCATCGTCATCAAGCTAAAGATGATAAAGGCATAGTAAATGGGATTGATCTCAAAGACATTAAAGTGACTACCAATGCTCTTAAAAAAGCTATTTAAGAGACTAGGGAAGAGACTATAAAAGAAGAGAATCAAGAGAATCGGAGGCGTCGCGCGGATAAAGGCTAAGTAAACCACTGAGAAACTGCGAACCCCTTTGACCTTGTAGATCTGACCGAGTGCCAAAAAGAGGGCTGGAAAGAAACTCAAAAGGATCGACACGACCATGATCAGAAGGGTCACTGGAACACCACCCAAGGTGGCTAGAAATGCTTTACTAATAAAATTGAAATCCATAAGCTACCTTTCTGTTACACTGAGTCGTTTCTCAAGGAGTTGAGCGGAGAAGGAGATCACAAGGGCAATTCCCCAGTAGATCACTGCGACAGCTGTATACGTTTCGAGGGAATAATTTCCAAGATTGCGGCTGATCAAGTTGTTGCCTGCTCCCATGATATCGATAAAGCCAATGGTATAAGCCAAAGCGGCATCACGCATGAGGTTCAAGATGGCAGTCGTCATATTTGGAAGAGCCACGCGAAAGGCTTGGGGAAGGACAATCCGCCAAATGGTCTGAGCTGGTGTCAATCCGATACTCAAGCCTGCTTCCATCTGACCTTTTGGAATGGCCAAATAGGCTGCCTTGAAGACCTCAGAAATCATCGCGGCAAAGAGAAGAAACATGGCAACCAGGACAAAGACAAACTTGGACCAGTGGTCAATATCTACTCCCAACCACCAGTTCAAAAATTGGGGCAGTCCATAAAAGACCAAAAAGAGCAAGACAATCGGAGGGGTACAACGCAAAGTAAAGACATAGCCTTTTGCCAGACCTGCTCCTACCTTATCTTCTGATACTTGTGCCCAGGTCAAAACCAAGCCAAATGCCGAACCTAGAAGCGTCGTTAACACCATCAAAGCTAGGGTCGCTGGTAGGGCTTGGACCAAGGTTGGGAGAAAAGACCAGACCTTGGAAGTGTCGTATGAGACCATGTTTCTTTTCCTTTCTGTATCCGTATAGAAATAAGGAAGCTGGGGCTATGCGCACCCAGTTCCATCTTATTTCTCTTTATCTACATAACTGAAGACATCTTCACCGAAATATTTTTTCGACAATTTAGCAAGTGTGCCATCTTTTTCTAATTCTTTGATAGCCTTGCTGTAGGCTTCCGCAAATTTTTCGTTTTTCTTATCCTTATGGATCAATGGGTAAGTTGGAATTCCTTTGTAGGCAAACCAGCTCAGTTTGTCCGCATATTGGTGATAAGAACCATCTTTATCTGTGACAGCTTTTTCAAAGGAAAGTTTGATATCAAAGAAGGCATCGTAACGTCCTTCAAGCACCCAAGCATAGGCATCTGCGACTTTGAAAGATTCCGCAGCTGTTAATTCGATTTGCTGGTCCTTATGTTTTTCATTGTATTCTTTAATAACATTCCATTGTGCATTTTGTGGTGAAATTGGAACCAATTTTCCTTTTTCTTTGGCGAAGTCATCGATGTTCTTGTATTTATCCGCATCTTCTTTTCGTACGGTAAATCCGATGATACTTGCTCCAATTGGTTCTTTTGGAATGATAAATTTCTTGGCACGTTCTTCGGTATACCAAGCTCCTTTGGTTCCGATATCGTATTTACCAGATTCTAGACCGATCAAGAGATCGTCATCACTTGTTCCAGTGTACTCAAACTTGTAGTCCGGTAGTTTTTCATCAATGGCTTTGAGAACGGCTACTTCATAGCCATCAGATTCCCCTTTTTCATCGACGAAATCATACGGTACATAGTTTTGAGTGTGGGCTACTTTCAAGGTTGTTACCTTGTTCGATCCTGTTGAGCCTTTGCTGTCGTTTGCATGGTTCAAGCTCCGTCCAAGAATGGTTGCACCTGCAATGGCAAGTACTGCCACCCCACCGATAATCCATGTTTTTTTACTCATACTCTGTTCTCCCTCTTTCTATTTTCCTTATTCTGCTGCAGCTTCACGAACCCATTCGATTCGTTCTTCATCAATGTCACTTGGAATGGTACAATCGGCACCAATGACCAAGCCTGTCGTTCCTGTTTCTGCGATAATGCGCTTGGTTTCTGCTTGGATCGCAGCCTTGTCTCCTGTGTAGAGAAGACCAGTTTTGCCATTTTCAAAGCCACCTAGAACAGTGCGTCCACCGAAGATTTCGCGTCCTTCTGCTAGGCTGATTCCTTCTGGTCCGACTGCCCAGTTAATGACTTGGGCTGGATAGTCTGTAAAGAGATGGATATCATTGCGAGCTCCTTCGTAGCCACAGATATGAAGAATATTTACGCCACCGGCTTCATTGGCTGCCTCTAAGACATGGAGTTCACTCGGTGCAATAATGTTTTTATAGACTTCTTGTGTAACCCGCGCATCTTGGATGCTTTGAACACTGAGGTAGATCCCGTCTGCCCCTGCTTCTTTGATGATTCGTTGGCTCAAACTTGCAATATCTTGGCCAATCGTATCCAATACTTTTTTAAGAGTTGCTGCATCTTGATCGATGAAGTTGGCGATCAAGTCATCTCCTCCTGAAACTTCTCCGACCAACCATTTGAAGTAGGTCACCGGAGCAAAGATATTGTAGATAGCCACAATGTCTTCTTCAAAACCAGCACGGATTTTTTTAACGAGCTCTACTTGCTCTGTGATCCATGGATGATCTGCTCCGAGTGGTTCAATCCCTGCTAAGTCAGAGATATTTTCAAGGCCTTTGTGAATGGCTGGATTTGGATAAGCAAAGTAACCATCACTCATGAGTTTGACAAAGTCTGGTTTGACCTTGTGAAGGAAGTTTTTATGGCCATTGAGGTTTTTTTCAATAATTTCCGGATTAGAAAATCCTTTCAACCATTCTTCTTCTGTTGTAAAATGATGCCAAAATCCAACTGGCACACGGTCAACTGCTTCTCCTTTGAAAGCTTTTAAGACTAATTCTCTTTTTGATGACATGTTCTTACCTCGTTCTATCTTTTCTTGTTTGTTATCTTATCACTTCAATGATGCTTTGACTAATATATATTTTTTATCAAGCTCTTCATCTTTTTTTATCACTGATCTTCAAGAAGAAGAATTCCTGCTAGATCAGATGGGCGGATGAGGGAGAGGCTATGGGCTGGAATTTTCTCCAGTCTTGCCATATCTGGATCTTTTTTTGCTTTCCCCTGACTGCTTGCTAGAGCAGCTTTACTAAGCCCTAGAAGCAAAAACAAAACGGTTACCAGGATGCACCATACATTGATCTTTTTCATCTCCCTCTCCTTTCTTCTTACAATACAGCTGCTTGACGTACCCAATCTAAGCGTTCCAATTGGAAATCATCTGGCACAGTACAGTCTGCTCCAAGGATCAAACCACGACTTCCGGCTTCTGCCACCAAGCGACGAGTTTCTTGCTCGATAGCTTCTCGTTTCCCTTGGTAGAGCAAACCTTTCTTGCCATTGACAAAGCCACCCAAGACGGCACGATCGCCGAAAAGTTTACGACCTGCGGCTAGGCTAAGGCCTTCACGATGGGTCCGCCCAGTTAATGACTTGAGCTGGAAAGATCGGCTTATTTTGAGACCAATGATCATGATTTCCCCATCCTCTAACCAATCATGGGCTGTGGATTCGGCTGTGCCCCTTAAAAGCAAACATCCTCGCTAGGAAAAACCTAACGAGGATGTTTTTTTCTATATAAACAAATTTATTCAACTGTTACAGACTTAGCAAGGTTCCGTGGTTTATCAACATCGAGCCCACGATGAAGGGTTGCAAAGTAGGCAATCAATTGGGTCGGCACCACCATTGAGATTGGAGAGAGGTAAGGGTGAACCGCTGTCAAGACCAAATCATCTGTCTCTTTAGCGACATTTTCCTCTGCAATGGTTAAAACATGAGCCCCACGTGCTGCCACTTCTTGGATGTTCCCACGTGTGTGGCTGGCTAGGACTGGATCAGACAATAGGGCAATGACCGGTGTACCGTCTTCGATCAGAGCGATGGTCCCGTGTTTCAACTCACCCGCAGCGAAGCCTTCACATTGGATGTAAGAAATTTCTTTTAGTTTCAGACTGGCTTCCATAGCAACATAATAATCTTGGCCACGTCCGATATAGAAAGCATTGCGGGTTGTTTCCAACAAGCCACGAACTTTTTCGTCGATCACTTCTTTTTCTGAAAGGGTTGATTCAATTGATTGGGCAACGATAGACAATTCGTGCACCAAATCAAAGGCTTTGGCCTTCTCATTACCATTGGCTTCCCCAACAGCTTTAGCAAGAAAGGCAAGAGCTGCGATTTGAGCCGTATAGGCCTTAGTAGAAGCTACCGCAATTTCAGGACCAGCATGGAGCAACATGGTCATGTCTGCTTCACGTGAAAGAGTTGAACCTGGAACATTGGTCACTGTCAAGCTTGGAATGCCCATTTCATTGGCCTTGACCAATACTTGGCGGCTATCGGCTGTTTCACCAGATTGGCTGATAAAGATGAAGAGTGGTTTCTTGCTAAGAAGTGGCATACTATACCCCCACTCAGAGGAGATACCGAGTTCTACTGGGGTATCTGTCAACTCTTCCAACATTTTTTTAGACGCAAATCCAGCATGATAAGAGGTACCAGCCGCAAGGATATAGATGCGGTCCGCTTCTTGAACAGCCTTGATAATAGCTGGATCTACCACTACTTGACCAGATTCATCTGTATAGGCTTGGATCAACTTACGCATGACAGTTGGTTGCTCATCGATTTCTTTGAGCATGTAGTATGGGTAAGTCCCTTTTCCAATATCAGAAAGGTCGAGTTCAGCCGTGTAGCTATCCCGTTCTTTGACGTTTCCATCATAGTCTTGCACTTCAACGCTATCAGCCTTGACAATCACCAACTCTTGGTCATGGATTTCCATGTATTGGTTGGTTTCACGAATCATGGCCATGGCATCAGAGCAGACCATATTGTAGCCATCGCCAAGACCGATCAAGAGTGGTGATTTATTTTTTGCCACATAGATGATGCTTGGATCTTCCGCATCCATCAAAGCAAAAGCATAAGCTCCACGGATGATGTGGAGGGCTTTTTTGAAGGCTTCGAGCGTAGATAAGCCATCTTCTTCAGCAAATTTTCCGATCAAGTGGGCTGCGATTTCTGTATCTGTTTGCCCCTTGAAATGGTGACCTGCTAGGTATTCTTCCTTGATTTCAAGGTAGTTTTCAATCACCCCATTGTGGACCAAAACAAAGCGACCTGTTTCAGAGCGGTGTGGGTGGGCATTGTCCTCAGTTGGTTTTCCATGAGTGGCCCAACGGGTATGTCCAATCCCAGCTGTCCCTTCGACACCTTCTGCCTTAGACGACAATTCTGCAATGCGGCCAACTGCCTTTACCAATTGGCTCTTGCCTTCACTAGCCAGGAAAACACCCGCAGAGTCATAGCCTCGGTATTCGAGTTTTTCAAGTCCTTGAATCAAAATATCAGTAGCATTTGTATTTCCTACAACACCAACGATTCCGCACATAGATTTTACGATATAGCCTTGCTATACTTTCCCCTTTACTTAGTCAAACGACCTATAGTCGATTTCTCAGTTACTTTAAAATTGGTCTAGTCTAATTTGACCAAAAAGCAACCAGCGGAGTCAGTATACAATGCTTCTTCTAGTTTGTCAACTAGGAAATCCAAGAAAATTGGTCTAGTTAAGTTAGGGTTAAGATTAGAGATAAAGTCAACCAAGAAAATTTCCACTGTAAGAAAAATGCCTGAAACAGAATGGTTTCAGACATTCGGAATAATTGAGAGTCAAACTGTTTGGAGAACTGTTTGACTCCAAGCTTTAAAATGATGATGCGAGGAGGCTCAATACGAATTGAAGATGGGCTACGGATCTCGATTTAGTCTTTAAATCCATTGGCTTGGCTTAGTTCTTTAAACCAATGGCCGGATTTTTTGAGGGTTCGTTTTTGACTTTCAAGCTCCAACTCAACTAAACCATAGCGGTTCTTATAGCCATTGAGCCATGACCAGCAGTCAATAAAGGTCCAGATCAAATAGCCTTTACAGTTGGCACCATCTTGAATAGCCCGGTGGAGCTCACGAAGATGATCTTTAACAAAGTCAATCCGGTAGTCGTCTTGGATCACTCCATCTTTTCGGAATTTTTCCTCTCCTTCAACCCCCATCCCGTTTTCGGTCAGGATCCACTCGATATTGCCATAGTTTTCCTTGATATTTTGGGCAATGTCATACAGACCTTGCTCATAGATTTCCCAACCACGGTGGGGATTGATCTTGCGCCCTGGCATAACATAAGGTTCATAAAATTGCTCAAAGAGTAGGGGAGATGCTGGATTTGGAGCATAACGAGGAGCCGCCACACGGAGTGGTTGGTAATAGTTAACCCCTAGGTAATCCACTGTATTTTCCTCAATCAAGCGCAATTCAAAGGGATCATAATCTGGTAAGAGATCACGCTCCCGTAGGATCTCCACTAATTCTTCAGGATAATGACCAAGAACAGATGGATCTAAGAAGGATTTGGCTTGAAAGAGCTCGGCAATGCGCGCAGCTTTCACATCTGCTGGATGCTGGCTCCGAGGATAGGCTGGTGTCAAATTGAGCACAATCCCGATACGGTAATTAGGATCCACCTCGTGACAGGCCTTCACTGCTAGAGAGCTTGCTAACTGGGTGTGGTAGGCTACTTTTACTGCTGCTGCTGCGTCTACCTTATGAGGAAAATGGGCATCATAAAAATAACCAAACTCCACAGGGACAATGGGTTCATTAAAGGTGATCCACTGATCGACCAGATCCCCATAGGTCTTGAAACAAAAACGCGCATATTCCTGGTAAGCATAGGCGGTTTCTTTATTTTCCCAACCATCCCCTTGCTCTTGAAGAGCCATCGGTAAATCAAAATGATAGAGGTTGACCAAGAGGTGAATCCCTTTTTCTTTGATCTTTTCAAAGACACGCCGGTAGAAATCAACGCCTGCTTGATTGATCTCTCCTCGTCCTTCTGGGAAAATACGTGACCACTGAATAGAGGTCCGAAAGGCCGTGTGGCCAGTTTCTAACAAGAGGTCCAAATCTTCTTCCCAGTGTTCATAAAAAGTCGATGTTTTGTCCGGTTCTTGCCCTTGATAAAAGCGGTTGGGCTCGATCCTATACCAGTAATCCCAGAGATTGTCTCCCTTTCCATCCTGGGCTAGACGTCCTTCCGTTTGAGGGCCCGAGGTCGAACTTCCCCATAAAAAATCCTTTGGAAATTGATACATGTCCTAATCCTCCTCATTCTACTAGCTCTATTGTAGCGAATCCTCCCCCAAAACCTAGGCACAATTTACAGTCTTTCTTACGCAGATTAAAGAAAAAGTCCCTTAGGAAAAATTCCTAAGGGAGCTGGTCCTCTTTATAATTCATTCACGACATATTCAAAGAGTTTTCGATCTGCTGGGCTCTTATCAAAACGCAGTTCCGGATGCCACTGAACGCCGAGGAAACGGATCTCATCTGTGGATTGAACGGCTTCTATGATGTCATCTTTCGGATCCCGCGCGATCACTTCTAAGCCATCTGCCAAGTCTTTAATACTTTGATGATGGAAAGAATTGATGCGACTGGTCTTACCATAGATCTCTTGCAGGACCGTCTGATCCTTGGTCACCAACTCTTGGCTGGTGTACTGACCTGGATTGTCTTGCCAGTGGTGTTCAATGTCTTGATGCAGAGTTCCCCCCAGAGCGACATTATAGAGCTGGGTCCCACGACAAACGGTAAAGATAGCTTTTTTAGCCGCACGCGCTTCTTCAATCAAGGCCAACTCAAAGAGATCGCGTTTCAAGAGGTAGTCATCACTGTCGATGGTGATTTCTTCTCCGTAAAACTTGGGCAAGACATTTTGCCCACCGGTGATGATGAGCTTATCAATCATTGATATGTAGTCTTTGGCCAAGGCCGCATCTCCAATTGGCAAGATCAAGGGAATCCCTCCTGCCTCTTTGACCGCTTCGACAAAACCAGTCGCCGCATAGCTCATGTTCGCGTCCGGATCATCTGGGAAGGGTCTTTCATTTCCTGTAATTCCAATCACTGGTTGCTTTTTCATACTATTTTCCATATGCTTTCATTCATTTTCAAGGCTTATTGTAACACAATTTTAAGCCAGACTCAATGGAGAGTTTTTGAAGGAAGGTCTCCCCTTCTACCCCAAAAGCTTGCTGAAAGGAAATAAAATTGCTTTCTATTAAAAAATTCTCAAGTGCAAAGACTTGAGAATGGTTTGTTAATTTTTTATCAACCCTTCTTTTACCAAAAAGTCACGCGCTACTTTAGCAGCAGGCTTACCTTCTACTCCGACTTGGTAGTTCATCTGACTCATTTGGTCTGCTGTGATTTCACCCGCCAACTTATTGAGAACAGCTTCTAATTCGGGATGTTTCTTAAGAAGAGCTTCTTTCATGAGGGGCGCCCCTTGATAAGGTGGAAAAAGTTGCTTGTCATCTTCAAGGACCACCAGGTCATAACGAGCAAGTTCAGCATCTGTTGAGTAGGCATCCGTTATTTGAATATCCCCAGACTGGATCGCCTGGTAGCGAAGGGCTGGCTCCATGGTGGAGACTTGTAAGTTGAGACCATAGATCTTCTGCAAGCCTTTGTTTCCGTCCTCTCGGTCGTTAAACTCAAGAGTAAAGCCTGCCCTGAGTTGTCCTTCCACCTTTTTCAAATCTGAAATAGTCTTGAGTCCATACTCTTGGGCAATCTTCTTAGGCACTGCAACAGCATAGGTATTTTGATAAGCCATAGGTTTGAGCAAGGCTAGGTCGTCTTGTCGCTTGATCCCATCTCGAGCAGCTTTGTAGACTGCTTCTGGATCATGACTGACTTGTGGTGCCGGCTTGAGGAGACTTTCGGTCACCGTACCTGTAAACTCTGGATAGATAGCGATATCCCCTTTTTTTAGAGCTTCATAGAGGAAGGTGGTCTTCCCAAAATTCGGTTTGACAGTCACTGTCATATCCGTATTTTTCTCGATCAAGATCTTATACATATTGGCGAGAATTTCAGGTTCAGGACCCAACTTCCCAGCAATGACCAGATTTTCTTTTTTCGCTTTGGGAAGAAGACTTGGCGTATAAGAAGCTCCTAATCCAATAACCATCACAGCAAAGGCTGCAAAGATGGTCCGCAATTTGGCCTTTTCCATCCATTTGAGAAGAAGGTTAAATGCGATGGCTAAGAAGGCAGAAGATAGGGCACCGATCAAAATCAGACTGGCATTATTGCGGTCAATCCCTAGGAGGATAAAGGAACCGAGTCCCCCAGCTCCAATCAAGGCAGCTAGGGTAGCTGTCCCAATAATCATCACGGCTGCCGTGCGAATCCCAGACATAATGACGGGCATGGCCAAGGGAATCTCGAACTTCTTGAGTCGCTCCCACTTGGTCATCCCAAAGGCGATTCCTGCTTCTTCAAGGCTTGGATCAATCCCCTGTAAACCGGTGATGGTATTTTGAAGGATGGGGAAAATGGCATAGATGACAAGAGCTGTTAAGGACGGAAGCGTCCCGATTCCCATAATAGGAATGAAGAGGCCCAAAAGAGCCATGGAAGGAATGGTCTGGAAGATCCCAGCTAGCTGTAAAACCCAGTTGCTTGTTCTTTTGTGGATACTCAAATAAATAGCTAGAGGAACAGCCAGAAAAATCGCAAGGAGCAAGGTCAGTAATGACAGTTGCAAATGTTGCCCCAGTGCAGCGAGCCAGTCCCCAAAGCGTTCTTGAAAGGTTGCAAGTAGTTTAGACATGGTGAGCACCTCCAAATAGATCTGCGACAAAGTCGTTGGCTGGCTGGGCAAGAATAGTCTCAGAATCCGCTACCTGTACAATCTCTCCTTCTTGCAGTACTGCAATCCGGTCGCCTAATTTCAAAGCCTCGTCTGTGTCATGGGTCACAAAAATAGTGGTCATACCTAATTCTCTGTGCAATTCTTTGGTAAGAGTTTGCAACTGCTTACGGGAGATGGCATCCAAGGCCGAAAAAGGTTCGTCCATCAATAGAATCTTTGGTTCCCCAATGATAGCTCGCACAATGCCAATCCGTTGTTGCTCTCCACCAGATAACTCGCTTGGTAACCGATGAGCATAGTCTGCCGCAGGAAGCCCCACCTTGGCCAAGAGTTCTTCTGTTTTCGAAGCGATTTGCTCCTTGCTCCAGCCCTTCATCTCAGGAATCAGAGCTATATTTTCAGCAACGGTCAAGTTTGGAAATAGGGCAATAGCCTGAAGGACAAAGCCAGTACTGAGACGTAACTCCCGTTCATCGTAGTCCTTAATGCGTTTTCCATCCATATAGATATTGCCATCTGTCGGCTCCAAGAGACGGTTGACCATCTTGATCATGGTGGTTTTTCCAGATCCCGAAGGACCCACTAGTACCATAAATTCTCCATTTTCAATGCGGAGATTGACATCTTTCAAAATGTCCTTTTCCGTGTAGCGCAAGACTACATGTTTGTATTCAATCATATTTTTCCTCAATAAGTTTTCTGTCTCTAAGAATATCCAATAAACTACTTGCTGGATGCCCTAGGACTTTTTCGACATCTGTAGAAACCCCAGCTTGTTCCCCAGCTTTAATCGCTGTATAGGTGCTGACCCAGGCATCGTACTCCCAAGTTTGTGCTGGCCATTTTTTCCGTGACTCATAGGCTTCTTCTACTGATTCATCCACATACGTGATGGCGACACCCGTCTCTTTTGAGAGAAGCGCTACGATTTCTTCCATGGAAAGATCCTCTGGCCCTGTCAGATTCAAGGTTTGATTTTCCCACTCCTTAGGATTTAAAAGAATCTCTGCTGCAACCCTAGATGTGTCCTTACGGGCAACAGCTGATACCAGGCCACTACCAGCCGGACCGCGAATTTCTCCATTTTCAAGTGCCATATCAATCAAGAAATCCAAATAAAAATTATCTCTCAAAATAGTATAGGTGAATCCTAACTCCTTGATATAGGCTTCCGTCTGGGCATGATCTCGAGACAAAGTAAACGTTGCCTTCTCATCTGCCCCATAAAAGGAGGTATAAACAATATGCTGCACCCCCGCCAGCTTTGCAGCATCTAAAAACTCCTTGTGCTCCTTGACACGCTCTGGATTTTCTCGAGCAGAGACCATCAACAAGGTATCGATACTCTTCAAGGCCTCAACCACCTCTGGAGTATTGGTATACGACATTCTACGGATTTCCGCAGACGCATAAACTTTTGCGCGCTCTGGGCTTCTTGCCAAATGGATAGAAGCAATTCCCTTCTGATCTATGAGATCAGCTACATAAGAACCTAATTTCCCTGTTACACCTGTCATACCAATCATAAGCATTTTCCCTCTACTATAATTCACTCTCTTTAGCTTTTAGATTTGTGATAATACGCTCTTGATAGGCTTCAAATTCTCGGATTTCTTGATCCGAAAAGCCTTGGTAAAAAATCTCTCCCAGTTCTTTGCTGACACGGTCACCGATTTCTTTTTGCGCCCAACCAAGGTCTGTCAAAGAAATATATTTTTTCCTTTTATCCTGCGTGCAAGGTTGAATCGTAACCAAACCTTGTTCTTCCAATTTCTTAACCATACTGGTCAATGTATTATTGGCTAGACCCGTCGCAAGAGCGATATCTGTCGCAGTAGCGCACCCCAACTCTTGCTTCCACAAAATCGTTAAAATTTTCCCCTGTTCACTTCGGTATTGGGCATCTGGTTCCTTGCTCAAGAGTTTTTGAAAAAGTCGCCCGTTCAATAAGCGTATCTGTAAAGCTTGGTATCCCCCTTGCATCTTGTCCATTTTGTCTCCTTTTTATTTCTATATCGAAATATCAAAGTAATTGTACCACTGCCTGTTACATCTGTCAACTATTTCGATATAGAAATAACATTTTCCTTGGAAGAAGAGAAACATTTAAACTCCTTGTAAAACAACACTGAGTTTTACATCTGTTCACTGTAATGCAGTCTGTTCACTGTAATGCAGAATGAAATTTGTTAAAAAGCTTCGGTAGGTTTCTTCCTACCGAAGCTTTTTTGATATCACGCATCCAACCAACAACTATTTTCAAACCGACTCTTTGCCTTTTTACAAAAATCCTCCAGAGCTGAACTCTGAAGGATTCATTTTTTATTTCACAACAATATTTACAAGCTTGTTAGGTACACTAATCACTTTCACGATGTCTTTGCCATCGATCTCTGCTTTGACTTTTTCATCAGCTAGAGCGACTTCTTGCAATTCCTCGCGTGAAAGATCTTTAGCGACCATGAGTTTAGCACGGACTTTTCCTTTGATTTGAACGACGATTTCAATTTCGTCTTCAACCAATTTGCTTTCGTCCCATGTTGGCCAAGCCACATAAGAGATAGACTCGCCTGTTGCTGCGACTGTTTGCCAGAGTTCTTCTGCCAAGTGAGGCGCAAATGGGGCAATCAATTGGATAAAGCCTTTGGCGTAGTCTACATAAAGTTTATCTTCCTTATTAGCCGCATTGACAAAGACCATGAATTGAGCAATGGCTGTGTTGAATTTCATTGACTCGATTTGCTCAGTGACAGACTTAACAGTTTCGTTGTAAACCTTGTCTAGAGCGCCATTGTTTTCCGCAACGATTTCTTTACTTGTGATCAAACGGTAAACACGGTCAAGGAATTTACGGCTTCCTTCCAGACCTTCTTCAGACCAAGCGATAGAAGCATCGAGTGGTCCCATGAACATTTCATAGACACGAAGGGTATCGGCACCGTATTGTTCCACCACATCGTCTGGGTTCACCACGTTCTTGAGGGATTTAGACATCTTAGCTGGTGCTTGCTCCAACTCTTCCCCTGTTTCTACATGGAAGAAGGAACCGTCACGTTTTTCAACCTTGTCAGTTGCCACGAGAGCACCACGGTGGTCACGGTAGCTAGTTCCCAAGATCATTCCTTGGTTAAAGAGTTTTTGGAATGGCTCTTTAGTCGGTACAACACCAAGGTCATAGAGGAATTTATGCCAGAACCGAGCGTAAAGCAAGTGGAGCACGGCGTGTTCTGCACCACCCACATAGATATCGACTGGCAACCATTGTTTGAGAAGGTCCTCATCAGCCAATTTCGCTGTGTTGTGTGGATCGATATAGCGGAGGTAGTACCAGCTTGAACCGGCCCATTGTGGCATCGTATTCGTCTCACGACGACCTTTAACACCATCTTCACGAGTCACTTCCAGCCAGTCTGTCAAGTTAGCTAGTGGGCTTTCACCAGTACCTGAAGGGCGGATGTCCTTGGTGACTGGCAAGACAAGTGGGAGTTCACTTTCTGGAACAGCTGTTGAAGTACCATCTTCCCAATGAATGATTGGGATTGGTTCACCCCAATAACGTTGACGGCTAAAGAGCCAGTCGCGGAGACGGTAGGTAACCTTTTCTTGACCAAATCCTTTTTCTTCTAACCATGCTACAATTTTAGCAATCGCTTCTTCTTTGTTGAGACCGTTCAAGAAGTCTGAGTTGACGTGAAGGCCATCTTCTGTGTAGGCAGCTTCTGCTACGTTTCCACCTTCCAAGACTTCTACGATTGGAAGATCAAACTGTTTAGCAAATTCCCAGTCACGCTCATCGTGGGCAGGTACGGCCATAACAGCACCTGTTCCGTAGCTAGCAAGGACATAGTCGGCAATCCAGATTGGAATTTCTTTGCCATTGACAGGGTTAATCGCATAAGCACCAGTCCAAACTCCTGTTTTTTCCTTGGCAAGGTCTGTACGAGCTAAGTCTGACTTGAGGCTGGCTTGGTGTTTGTAGTCCGCTACAGCCTCAGCTTGTTCAGGTGTCGTGATGGCATCTACTAGTTCATGTTCAGGCGCCAAAACAGTGAAGGTCGCACCAAAAAGGGTATCTGGACGAGTCGTAAAGACGGTGAATTCCTTATCTGTTCCCTTAACTTTAAAGGTTACATTAGCACCAGTTGATTTACCAATCCAGTTGCGTTGCATGTCCTTGATAGACTCTGGCCAATCCAGCTCATCCAAGTCAGTCAGCAAGCGCTCCGCATAGGCCGTGATTTTAAGCATCCATTGGCGCATTGGTTTACGAACAACTGGATAGCCCCCACGCTCAGATGTTCCATCTGGAAGAACTTCTTCGTTGGCGATAGCTGTTCCTAGTTCCTCAACCCAGTTTACTGGCACTTCTGCTTCATAAGCCAAGCCTTTTTCGTAAAGCTTAGTGAAGATCCATTGCGTCCACTTGTAGTAGTTCGGATCTGTCGTATTGACTTCACGGTCCCAGTCGTAAGAGAAGCCAAGCGCATTGATTTGGCGTTTGAAGTTGGCGATGTTTTCTGCTGTAAATTCCGCTGGGTCATTCCCTGTATCCATAGCGTATTGCTCAGCAGGCAAACCAAAAGCATCCCATCCCATTGGGTGAAGGACATTGTAACCTTGCGCACGTTTGAAACGGCTAAGGATATCAGTCGCTGTGTAGCCTTCTGGGTGTCCTACGTGAAGACCCGCTCCAGATGGGTAAGGGAACATGTCCAATGCATAAAACTTAGGTTTTGAAGCATCTGTTCCTGTCTTAAAGGTGTGATGGTCAGCCCAGTATTTTTGCCACTTAGGCTCGATTTCTTTATGATTGTAAAAACTCATAGCGTCTCTCCAATTTTCGTGATGCTCCTATTATACCATTTTTAGGCGATTTTTAAAGGTTCAGACAAAGAAAAAGACAGGTCCCATACGGGACCTGTCTCTCCTGTTTTCTTCAAGAAAAGTCTATTTCACATGCTTTTCAAGTTCTTCTTGCGCTTTTTTATTGGATTTTTCTTTTTCTTTCTTCCATTGATCACGCGCTTTGTCGTAGTCTTTAGCCGATACGACCTTGTCTTGAACTTCTAAATATTTATAGTTGAAGGATTGACCCTTGTGGCCTGTCCAAGCAAAGGCTGCAGAGTATGGTACAGTCTTACGAACGACTGGAGAAGCTCCATCTGAATGGATCGGAATCAAGAGGGCACTATCGGTCAACCAAGCTTGAGCGGCAGCATATTTTTCGTAACGCTTGTTCACATCTTTGGTTTCATTGTGCGCATCTTCGATCAATTGATCATATTCATCAAAACCAGCTGCTTTTGCGGCTGCATTATCCGTACCAGCATCGAATCCAAAGTAAGAATTGGCGTTTTCGCCGGATTTACCACTAGTGATGTCGATGTAAGAAGATGGGTCCGTATAGTCTGGTCCCCAACCCAAGTTATTGTTCAAATCCCAGTCTTGTTGCGAAGCACTTTCAGCAAAGTAGGTAACCCGTTGCAGATCATCTTCAGAAATCATATTCAAATCGATGACAATATTTTCTGCTCCTAGTGTAGATTCAACTGACTGTTTAAAGGATTGAGCTTGTTTGATCCCATCTGTATAAGTTGAAGAAGTTGGAAGGTCCAAATGAATTGGGAATTCAACTCCTTGAGCTTGCAAATCTGCCTTGGCTTTGGCAAACTCTTCTTTGGCCTTGGTTGGATTGTAGAGGGTGTCTTTTCCATCTGCGACAGAGACCCCTTTCCATTCATCCCCATAAGCTTCCAAGTCTTTTTCTACTGCATCACCAAATTGTTTGCCATCGATTTGGACAAAGTTTGGTGGCGTAAAGGTATTACGGATGACCTTATTGGCACCCGCTTCCCCGTTAGTTTGCGCTACATAAGCCTTGCGGTTAAAGGCAAACATAATGGCTTGACGGAAGTCCTTATTTAAGATTGCTTTCTTAGTTGAAGTCTTTTGAGCATCAGTAGTCTTCTTTGTGATTTCATAGGCCTGACGGTCAATGTTGAAGGAAAGGTTGTAGGTTGAGGAACCTTGGTCAGTATAGACAATGTCGTCCTTATGCTTCTTCTCTACACTCTTATAGTTGGAACCATTTGGGAAGACACGAGCAACTGTATAGTCGCCGTTATCAAATCCACGGATCAGAGACTCGGAGTCTTGCCCATCATAATAGGTCAGCTTCACTTTACTGATCTTAACATTATCCGCATCCCAGTATGTTGGGTTCTTTTCCAATATCGCAGAAGATTTAGAAGTGATGGATTTGATCAAATAAGGACCGCAGTAGAGGATACTAGACGGAGAGGTCCCTTGACCATAGTTATCTCCCTTAGATTTCAGGAATTCTCCATTAACCGGCATCAAGATCCCCATCGTAGTCTTAGAATTCCAGAAACTTTCTGGTTGGCTCAGGGTATATTGAACGGTGTAATCGTCAATAGCTTTTACACCAACTGTTGAAAAATCAGTTGTCTTCCCTGAAACATAATCATCCAAGCCTTTGACAGATTTTTGGACCAAGTAAATTGCTTGTGATTTCTTGTCTGCTGCGTGCTTGAGACCTGTGACAAAGTCTTGGGCCTTGACTTCTCCATATTCTTCCCCTTCAGAAGTCATCCATTTGACCCCTTTACGGAGTTTATAAGTATAGGTCAAGCCATCCTTGGAAACAGTCCAGTCTTTAGCAAGCGATGGGATTAAGTTCCCGTACTTGTCCACTTCCAACAAGCCATCTATCGCATTTCCTGTAAACTCGGAAGTCGATTTTTTATTAGAAATCGAATAGTCGAGGGTATCTGGATCCTGGGTATAGACATAGCTAAAAGTCTGTTCGCCAGAACTTCCAGATTTCCCTCCTGAGCAGGCTGCCAGTACACCAGCTGATAAAAGCAGAGCGCTGGTAGCTAAGAGTACCTTCCCTTTGTTCATATAAATCACCTCATTGTAAAAAATGTTATACTCAATTTAAATTATAGCACTTTCTAGGGAAATGTAAACGCTTTTACTGTGAAATTATTCTATTTTTTCTTTATTTTTTCAATTTCTTCTTTTTCTAGAATTTTTTCAAGTTGAATCCCTGGCCTGTATGATATAATGGAATCTATGAATTATGGGAGACATTTACACAAACGACTTAAACGCAACCTCTTGTCCCTCCTTGTAGGAGTCTTGGCATTTGGCCCTATTTCCACTGCCTTTGCGGACGACATCTACCAGCAAGAAGATGTCATGAAAATCGCAGCCGACGCTGGACTGGTATTGGACGATTTTTACAAACCTAAGGCTGACATCGTCATCGACGCCAATACTGGAGCCATTTTGTACGGAGACAATATCGACACGGTCCGTGACTCAGGAAGCATGGCTAAGCTCATGAGTGCCTACGTGGTCTTTCGAGCCCTTAAAGAAGGCAAGATCAAGTACGATACCGTGATCACAGCAACAGAGGCGGACCAAGCCATCTCGGAAAACAATCTGTTAAGTAACTCACCTATTGTAGCTGGTGTTGACTACAAGGTATCTGAATTGATCAAGATGCTCTTTGTTCCATCTTCCAGTGCGGCCGTGATTATGCTCGCCAACGCCGTCACTGACAATGATCCCGATAAGTTTTTGGACTTAATGAATCAGTACGCACAAGAAATGGGGATGAGCCATACCAAATGGCATAATCCAAATGGGGCGATGATTTCGGTCCTTCAGGGCTACTACAATCCTCAGCGCTACGATGTCAATGCCAATAACGAAATTACAGCGCGGGACATGTCTATTCTGGCTTATCACATCGTAAACGACCTGCCAGAAATGCTGGAATACACCAAGCAAGCTCACACTACCATCATGGAAGGAACCCCCTACGAGCAAAGCTACGATAACTACAATACTTCCCTCGAAGGTGGAAAGTTCGCCCTTAAAGGAACAGATGGACTCAAGACCGGATCCAGCCCAACTGCTGACTACAACTACACCGCGACAACCAAGCGGGGGAAACAACGGATTATCGAAGTGATTTTGGGGGTTGGGAACTACGATGTCGAGATCGCCGAAAGCTACCGCAATCAAATCGGGAATACCTTGGCTGAGAAAATGTTCGCAGACTACCAGTATAAAAAAATCCTTTCTGCAGGCGATCATACCATCGATGGTAAGACCATTCACTTGAAGCAAGACTTCTATGCGACCGTTAAGAAGGGAACGAAGCCAGCCCTTAAACTAGAAGACAACCGCCTAGTCGTCCAGAACGGCTTGCAACAGGTATCTCCAAGCATTAAACCGGGAGTGGCTGTCAGTGAGTCTAAAACAACGACCTCTAGCAGTAAAAGCAAGGGACTCGATGTCATGTGGCTCTTCTGCTTCCTGCCTGCCGGAATTTTATACCTGATCTTTAAACAAACCGATCCAAAAAGAAGAAAATAGAAAAAGAACTCCCATTACCATAAGGTATGGGAGTTCTTGGTTTGTCGACAAAGTCATCTTAGAAACTTTCCTTAGGTGAGTACGGACGTCAGCGAACTTCGAAGAAGTTCCATGACTTAGTTTTGGACCTAAAGTTCCAAAACTCCCGAGTGCTAGAAACAATCGTGTTTCTAGCACTTTTCTCACGGCGGAAAGTTCCTAAGCATTTTTTAATGAGCCTTAAAAAGTATCTAATTTTAATTTTTTAGGCATCCATTAGTTTGTTTGATGTAAAAAATCAGTTTGTCTACATTATCTGTGAATGACAGATATTGATTTAGTCTAAACCTTGAACGTAGGCATCTACTGCTACGATGGCTTGGGCAATATCAGAAGCCTTCACTTCAAATGGCATTTGATGGATGGTTTCTCCTTCGATGGTGGCCTGTTGGCCAACCTTGAGAAGATCTTCATAACTTGCAGTTTCAAGATGCATTTCTTTCAGAGTGGTTGGCATACCGATTTGTTGATAGAAACGAATGTATTTATTCAATTCTTCCTTCGGACGGTTTTCCAAGAACAATTGAACTAGCGTTCCGTAGGCTACTTTTTCACCATGTGTCAAATGATGGATGTCCCCAGTAAGGGCTGTAAAGCCATTATGGATGGCATGGGCAGCTGCTAATCCCCCACTTTCAAATCCAATACCACTGAGAAGGGTATTAGCTTCAATAATGTTTTCAAGAGCAGGGGTTACGACTTTGGCTTCACAAGCAGCCATGGCTTGGAGACCATCAGCAAATAAGGTTTTTTCACAACGTTGTGCAATGGCGACACCCGCTAAGGTTTGTCGTTGACCCAACATGGTTTTTCCATTCGCTTGCATCACTGCACGCGCTTCTACCCAAGTTGCTAGGCCATCTGCGATACCAGAAGCGAGCAAGCGTTTTGGTGCTTGAGAGATCACTTTGCTATCCACCAAGACCAATTCTGGGTTCTTAGAATAGAAGATATAGCGCTCAAAGGCACCCTCATCCGTATAGATAACCGACAAGGCTGAAACGGGAGCATCTGTAGAGGCGATGGTCGGAGCAATCACAACTGGTGATTTTAGAAGATCAGCAATAGCTTTTGCACTATCGATGGTCTTTCCTCCACCAAGTCCAATGACCAAATTACAGCCATTTTCTTCTGCCAGACTAACCACACGATTGATTTCGTTGTCAGAAGCTTCTCCATTAAAGAAGACTGGTAAAACCGTGAGCCCATTTTGACCAAGGTATTCTTCAAAACGCTTCCCTACGATATCATAGACCACTGAATCACATAGCAAAACAGGGTGAGTCCCTAATTCTGAAATAGATTGCGCATTTTCAAATAAGGCATTTTCACCTTGAATGTAACGTGACGGACTTGCAAAATTTCTCATAGTCTGCTCCTTTAAAATTTATTTAGTTCACACTCATAGTAGCATTTATTTCTATGAAATTCAAAGAATTATACAAGGCTCCAATCAATTAAATTTATCTGTTCACGCAGTCATTGGAAGCGTTTCATTTTTATTTGATGAATCTTATGATTTTCTAATTCGCTCAAAAATCCCCAAAGCTAGTTTCAGTAGGTTGAAACTTGACTTTGGGGATTTTTATTTTTTTCACGAGCGATCAAGAAAATCAATCGCCTAACTGAAGTTGAGACTACTTCCTTTGATCAACAAAACTAGTATCGCGAAATTGAACTCGCACTAAAAGCGTCGAGAAAAAGAGAGATTGACTGGTGGGCCTGGCCCACATGGTCAATCTCCTATTTTCTTCTCGCTTTTTTTACGGGCTTAGTATCTTAGACTACCAAATGATCACACGGTCTTCTGGTGCGCGCCACATGCCGTCGCCTTCTTTGACATCGAAAGTTTCAAAGAATTCGTCAAAATTTGGTAATTGAACATTGGTACGGAGTTTTCCTGGTGCGTGGACATCGACACTTGCGAGGAGTTGCATGTACTCTGTCCGAGCTTTCATGCGCCAGATGCGAGCAAAGTTGGTGAAGAATTCTTCTGCTGAGAAATCTTTCTCTTTCTTCGCGGCTTCAAGGGCTGCAGCGATCCCTCCGAGGTCTGCTACGTTTTCAGAAACGGTCAATTTCCCGTTGATCTTAGCACCGTAGGAGTCTTGGCCTTCGAACTGATCGATAACTTTTTGTGTGCGAGCGGTAAAGGCTTCGTAATCTTCTGGTTTCCACCAGTCTTTCAAGCTACCATGCTCGTCAAAGGATGCTCCATTGGTGTCAAAGGCGTGGGAGATTTCATGGGCAATGACTGCACCGATTCCGCCGTAGTTGGCTGATGATGATTGGTGAAGGTCATAGAAAGGTGCTTGTAAAATCGCTGCTGGGAAGACGATTTGGTTCTGTTGCGGATCATAGTAAGCATTGACCAGGTGGGCTGGCATGTGCCATTCGCTTCGATCAACTGGTTGGTTCCACTTGCTCCAAGTATGGGCAATGGAAATTTCATAGAGAGCTTGAGCATTTTCCACCAAGGTCTTGCTTTCGTCGATGATTTTTTTGGCGTATGTTTCTGGTAATTTTTCAGGATAGCCAATATGCGGTGTAATGACATTGAGTTTGACAATGGCTTTTTCACGAGTCTCAGGAGCGAGCCAGTCTGCTTTTTCTAAGCGCTCCTTGTAGACGTCAATCATGGTCGCGACTTTATGCTCTACGTCTGCTTTTGCTTCTGGTGAGAATTTTTCGCCCGCATACCAGAGTCCAAGTGCTTGGCTATAAGGTCCTTCTGCCAAGGCCAGAGCTGCTTTTTCTTTTGGACGAGGTTCTGGAATCCCCGTGATGATCCGTCCATATTCACCAGACAAGACACGGATTTCTTCCGTCAAGAAAGACGTCCAATCTAAAGCTGCACCGAGTTTCAATTTGGCATGAATGGTTTCCCAGTTGGCTGCCGAGTAGTATTTTGGTGCGAATTCCTTCCAGAAACGCTCTTCTGGCACGATGATTTTATCTGGTGTTTGTCCGATCACTTCAGTAAAGAAGGCATCGAGTGGCAATTCTGGGACCAAGGCCTTGAAATCTGCCCACTCATAAGGATGATAGAGTTTGTTGTACTCGGATCTTTCTTCATTTGACAAGACATATTTGGCCAATTCTGCATCCGCCGCAATGACCTTATCCAGGATATCCTTGATTTCTTCCTCTGAGAATTCAAATTTAGGTAAGAGTTTTTCCATCATTTGGCGCCAGATAGCCAGTAATTCTGGGCCTTTTTCGTTGCCTTCTTCATAATAGGTTGTATCTGGCAAGATGAGAGCAAGGGACTCTCCCCACAAGACATTCATTTGGGCATTCATAAAGTCTGGTGACACGCTAAATGGCATGAGATTTGGTTTGCCAGCTAGTTCATAGGTGCCCAACTTGCTGGTATAGTCTTCAAAAGAAGACAAGGCCTTGATTTCATTGATCAAGGGTATGACTGGTGCCACACCAGCTGCTTCTCGCGCATCAAAATCTGCCACCATTTTGTGGTATTTGACAAAGTTTTGCAGAATGCTGTCTTCAGGCAACTCTTCTCCCCGTTGCCATTTTCCAGTGATATCCAACATCAAGTTTTCGATATCTTGGATCAAGTCCATAAAACCACCAGTTGACGGTTTGTCATCAGGAATCACAGCTGTCTCAGCCCATTCCCCATTGACATAATCATAAAAATCATCTTGTAAACGTACCATGATCTTCTCGCTTTCGTTCTTTTCTAATAACCTTATCAAAAATAGGAACTTTTTTCAATGATTACAAGTAAGTTAATCTAAATTATTTTAAAAATTAACTTGACTTAATTTTTTCATTTATGTATATTAATAGTAAAGGAGCAAACTCATGATTCAAATTGAACATCTAAGTGTTGCCTACCAGCAAACACTGGCCCTAGAGGATCTTTCCCTCACCATCCAGGGTCCAACCATCCTAGGCATTCTTGGACCCAACGGAGCAGGAAAGTCAACCCTGATCAAGGCCATGCTAGGACTTCTCCCTCATTCGGGAAAGGTCCTGCTCGATCAAAAAGATCTCGGCCAAGCTCTTCAACGAGTGGCCTACGTCGAACAGAAATCCGCTATTGATTTCCACTTCCCCATCACGGTGCGGGAGTGTGTCTCACTGGGTCTCTATCCCCATCTTTCGATCTTCAAGCGAAAAAGCAAAGAAGATCTCCAAAAGGTGGAAAATGCAATGAAGCTTGTCAATCTTCTTGATCTAGCAGATCGCCAGATTGGTCAGCTTTCAGGAGGGCAATTCCAACGGGTCCTAATCGCCCGCTGCTTGGTCCAAGAAGCAGAGGTCATCTTTTTGGATGAGCCCTTTGCAGGGATTGACTCCGTTAGCGAAGACATCATCATGCAAACACTAAAAACCTTGAAAAAAGAAGGCAAGACCATCCTGATCGTCCATCACGACCTCAGCAAGGTCCCTGCTTACTTCGACCAGGTCCTCCTTCTCCATCGTAAGCTGATTGCTTTTGGAAAAACAGAGGAAACCTTTACCAAGGAGAATCTGCATGCAGCCTACGGTCATGAACTCTTTATAGGAGGTGAAATCAGATGATTGCAGAATTTATCGATGGATTACAACAATTTCATTTCCTACAAAACGCTCTCATTACAGCTATTGCCATCGGGATCGTCGCTGGTGCAGTCGGATGTTTCATCATTTTGCGAGGCATGTCTCTCATGGGAGATGCTATCTCACACGCGGTCCTTCCAGGTGTGGCTCTGTCCTTTATCCTTGGCATCAACTTCTTTATTGGCGCCATTGCCTTCGGGCTTTTAGCTTCCATCCTGATCACCTATATCAAGAGCAACTCCATCATCAAGAGCGACACTGCAATTGGGATTACCTTTTCTTCTTTTCTCGCCCTAGGAGTCATTCTGATCGGAGTCGCTAAAAGTTCCACCGACCTTTTCCACATCCTCTTTGGGAATATCTTGGCCGTGCAAGACCAGGATATGTGGATGACCATCGGTATTGGGGTGGCGGTCTTGCTGGTGATTTGCCTGCTCTTTCGACCTTTACTGCTCACATCTTTTGATCCTGTTCTGGCTCAATCCATGGGCGTCCGGGTCAAGGTCTATCACTACCTTCTCATGGTGCTCTTGACCTTGGTTTCTGTCACTGCTATGCAGAGTGTCGGGACCATTCTCATCGTCGCCATGCTCATCACACCCGCTGCGACGGCCTATCTCTATGCCAACAGCCTCTGGTCCATGATGCTCCTTTCATCCGGATTAGGTGCTCTTGCATCCATCCTAGGACTCTTTATTGGCTATAGCTTGAATATCGCCGTCGGGTCTTGTATTGTCCTCACTTCTGCTGTCTTCTTTCTCATCAGCTTCTTTATCGCTCCTAAGCAGAGAAAGAACAAGCACGCTCTTTCGCCTCATTAAAGGAGAAACACATGAAAAAAATCGCTTCTGTCCTCGCCCTCTTTGTGGCGCTCTTATTTGGTCTGTTGGCCTGTAGCAAAGGCTCTTCTTCCAAGTCCTCATCCGATAAATTGAAGGTGGTTACCACCAACTCCATTCTCGCAGATATGACCAAAAATATCGCGGGGGATAAAATCGAGCTACACAGTATTGTCCCTGTCGGTCAAGATCCCCACGAGTACGAACCACTCCCAGAAGATGTCAAAAAAACTTCACAAGCCGACCTGATCTTCTACAATGGGATCAACCTCGAAACGGGTGGCAATGCTTGGTTTACTAAATTGGTCAAAAATGCCAATAAAGTAGAAAACAAGGACTATTTCGCAGCTAGCGACGGAGTCGACGTCATCTACCTAGAAGGCCAAAACCAGGCTGGAAAAGAAGACCCTCACGCTTGGCTCAATCTCGAAAATGGAATCCTCTACGCTAAAAACATTGCCAAACAATTAATCGCAAAAGATCCAAAAAATAAGGACTTCTACGAAAAAAATCTAGCAGCCTACACTGAAAAGCTCAGCAAGCTGGATCAAGAAGCTAAGCAAGCATTCAATAACATCCCGGCAGACAAGAAAATGATTGTAACCAGCGAAGGTTGCTTCAAGTACTTCTCCAAAGCCTATGGCGTCCCATCTGCCTATATCTGGGAAATCAATACGGAAGAAGAAGGCACACCTGACCAAATCAAAACACTGGTAGAGAAATTGCGTCAAACCAAGGTGCCGGCCCTCTTTGTTGAATCCAGTGTCGATGAACGTCCTATGAAAACTGTCTCTAAAGATACCAATATCCCGATCTATGCAAAGATCTTCACTGATTCCATTGCCAAAGAAGGAGAAAAGGGCGATAGCTACTACAGCATGATGAAGTGGAACTTAGACAAGATCGCAGAAGGATTGAGTCAGTAACCCTTCAGATTTCTAAACAAATCAGTGGCCCCTCCTCCGGTATTGAGGTACAATAAAAACAAAAAAAGGAGTCTTTTTATGGCAACATTTTTAGGAAACCCTGTTACCTTTACCGGATCTCAACTGCAAGTAGGGGAAATGGCTCATGATTTTTCATTGATCACTCCAGCTCTGGAGAAGAAATCTTTAGCTGATTTTGCTGGCAAGAAAAAAGTCCTCAGCATCATCCCATCCATCGACACAGGGATCTGTTCTATGCAAACACGTCACTTCAACAAGACCTTGTCGGACTTGGAAGACACTGTCGTCTTGACGGTCTCTGTCGACCTTCCTTTTGCTCAAGGTAAGTGGTGCGCTGCTGAAGGACTCGACAATGCCATCATGCTCTCAGACTACTACGACCATTCCTTCGGGAAAGCTTACGGCCTCTTGATCAATGAATGGCACTTGCTGGCGCGTGCTGTCTTGGTCTTAGATGCGGATAACAAGGTCACTTACGTCGAATACCTGGACAACATCAACAGCGAACCCAATTATGACGCTGCAATTGAAGCTGTCAAAGCACTTGATTAAAGTAAAAAGAGGTCTACTGCCTCTTTTTCATTGCTATAAAATCCGATGGAGCCCATTCTGGAGGAGAACCCGCCAGCGTAAGCGAGGGATGCCTCTGAGGAAACTTCGCACGCGTCTTGCTACTTGTTGCTTATAGCTCTTACCCCCCTGTGCAAAGACTCCTTTTCGACTCCAATAACCTTGCTCTCCGCGATCATTCTTCGGAGCTAGATAGCGAACACCTTGCTGATAGAGGACCTGCTTGCGAAAGGCTGGGTCCCACGCTTTGACGGGGTCAATATCCAAGTCCTTATGGGTCCGGCCCCTAGCCAACCCGTAGTTAAAACTTGCACCATTGACAATGCCATTTTCAGAAACTTCTACTGGATCGACTTCATTGAGGAAATGCCCAGCTTGATCGAGAATATACTCCGTATGAAAATTTAACAAGACCTTGAAATTGACTTGTTGGGAGGCCCCTGATGGATAATGAAGGTGACCATCTGGTCTTAGGGAGACCTTGTTGTGAAGGCGGGCAGCCGCATAAGCATCCACCGTGACAGCTATAGTCTCCTGTAGGTAAGCTTGTAAGGCCTCTTCGTCAGTCTGTCCAGCTCTCGCATTATGTATCCGAATCCATTGCGCCTGGTAACTTGAAAGTAGGTAGCGCAACTGGTGAACCTGGCGTTTCAAAAGCTGATCTCCCGACTGATCTGCTAAAGGATCCTTTTCAAAGGCGACCTGCACGACGCGTGAAAAAGCCTTCCAAAAGTCGGATCCTGGCGGACAATCTGGAGCCATCCTACTCAGAAGAAAGGCTGTTTCTTCACAAGTTCCAGACAAGTCACTCGGCATCAGGAGAATTTTCATGACGCCCCTCAGCAAGTCTTGGGCAGCAGTTTCCGTTAGATCCTTGATCTCTTGAAACCACATGTTTTGAAACAGAGGACTGGCAAAGAAAAAGACAGACTGGTATTGTTCTTGGTAGGCTTGTGGATCTTTGTATCCCTGCAAGTGCTTCTCTAGATAGGCTAAACTATTTTCTCTCCAGCCTAATCTCGCTAATTCCCGTCTGTTCATAGTGCCGTCCTTTCTATGTTTCTATACTACCATCTTTTGGAGCTTGAGACAATTCTCATTACTCCACTAGCGTTTTTGAGGATTTTTTTGATATACTAGAAGTGAGCGAAGAAAAGAGGAAAGCATGACACCAAACAAAGAAGATTACCTCAAGTGCATTTATGAAATTGGCACAGAAGTAGAAAAAATCAGTAATAAGGAAATCGCCAGTCGCATGCAGGTCTCTCCGCCCGCTGTGACCGAGATGATTAAGCGCATGATCTCTGAGGGCCTCTTGGTGAAAGATAAGACTCATGGCTATCTACTAACAGATCTGGGCTCGCAATTGGTCTCTGATCTCTACCGCAAGCACCGCTTGATCGAAGTATTTCTGCTGGAAAATCTTGGCTACATAACTGAAGAAGTCCATGAAGAGGCAGAAGTTCTCGAGCATACTGTTTCTGAACATTTCATCGACCGGCTGGATCACATGCTTGGAAATCCTAAGACCTGCCCTCACGGTGGGACAATTCCACCCAAAGGACAACTTCTCATAGAGGCTTACCAGGATCGTTTGAGCGATGTCAGCGAACCGGGAACCTATCGTTTGCGAAGAGTCCAAGATAACTTTGAATTGCTTAATTTTTTAGACCAAATCCAGCTGACCATTGGAGATGACATTCTCTTCAAAGCCTATGACGATTACACTGGCCTCTATCATTTAGCTATCCACGGGCAAGAGATTTCTATCAATCAAGTGATCGCCCAACAACTTTACATAGAAAAACATGCCC
Source organism: Streptococcus sp. S1 (assembly GCF_034137685.1). NCBI lineage: Bacteria > Bacillati > Bacillota > Bacilli > Lactobacillales > Streptococcaceae > Streptococcus > Streptococcus dentalis. The sequence goes on from NZ_CP139418.1 coordinate 183,469, forward strand.
TTTAATCAAGGGCATGTTTTTTACTTTCTATGGATTTTTCGTATCGAGGATAATGGTCACCGGGCCATCATTGATGAGTTCGATTGCCATATCGGCTCCAAAGATCCCTCGTTTGACAGGGACTTCTTTTTCTAATTGATCATTAAAGGCATCATATAACTGACTGGCCATATCTGGCTTGGCAGCCCCTATAAAAGCAGGACGGTTGCCTTTTTTTGTCTCCGCAAAGAGGGTAAATTGAGAGATCGACAAGATTTCCCCTTGGATATCTTTGACCGAAAGATTCATCTTATCTTCCTCATCTGAGAAAATACGCATCTGCGATACCTTGCGGACCGCATAATCTAAATCTTTCTGATCGTCATCTGGACCGACACCTACTAGGAGCAGCAAACCTTGCTGGATCGCATTGTAGACTTGACCATCAATGGAAACCGAGGCACTCTTGACACGTTGAATCACTAATTTCATTTTATTATCCTATTTTATAAATCTATTGAGCATTCACTGCTAACCTTCAAAGAACATCAATCTCAGACGACAAGCTAACCAAGCAATAAAAGAGTTCTGAACATATCCTAGCTTCTTCAAAGAAAATCGACATCAGACAAGGCGGTGAGACGCAGGCATACTATCTGAAAAGTAAAGGCTGTTCAGTTGCTTTTAGTGCGAGGCAGCGAGACAAAGACAGTACTTAAGTACGGCGAGGCGAGCTAACGAAGCAATAAAAGATAACTGAGCAGCCGATTAGCCGTTGGTACGCTTAACAGAATACACCTCCGGCACACTCTTAATCTTATCCACAACTGTTGTCAACATAGACAAGTTTGGAATCCCAAAGGAAATGTGGATATTGGCAAATTTCATATCTTTGGTTGGCTGGGCATTGACGGTTGAGACCATCTTAGCTGTATTGGAGAGGACTTGTAGTACATCGTTCAGAAGTCCGGCACGGTTGAGTCCGTATATATCGATGTGAGCAATGTAGTCCTTGGTCGTATTGTTATCTTCCCATTCTACATCGATCAAGCGTTGCTCGTAGTTGTCTTGAGCTCGGAGGTTCATACAGTCCTGACGGTGAATGGCAACACCGCGTCCTTTGGTGATGTAGCCGACGATTTCATCACCTGGAACTGGATTACAACACTTAGCAATCCGAATCAAGAGTCCAGAAGCACCTTGGATAACCACGCCACCTTCGTGACGGACCTTCAAGGTGTCTTTTTTATTTTCAACCTTGACCTCGCCACCTTTGACTAGCTCTTCTGCTTCTGCGCGTGCCTTAGCCCGCTCTTCTTCTCGGCGTTCATCCTCCGTCAAGCGGTTAAAGATGGTAATAGCCCCAATCTCTCCAAAACCAATCGCCGCAAACAAGGCTTCTTCTGTCTTGTAACTTGATTTTTGTAGCACTTTGTCCATGTGCTTTTTGTCCATGAACTTATTGGCTACCAAGTCATGCTCGTGTAATTGGGCCATCAAGAGGTCCCGACCACGGTTAATCGACAATTCCTTGTCTTGATTTTTAAAGAATTGACGGATCTTGTTGCGCGCCTTGCTAGTTTTAACAAGGGTCAGCCAGTCACGGCTCGGACCAAAGGAATTGGCATTGGTGATAATCTCCACCTGATCTCCCGTCCGAAGTTTGGTATTGAGGGGCACCATCCGGCCGTTGACCTTGGCACCAATCGCTTTTTCCCCAACCTTGGTGTGGATTTCATAGGCAAAATCGATCGGTCCGGAATCTTTCGGAAGCGAGCGCACGGTTCCATCTGGTGTGAAGACGTAAATCTCTTCTGCCAGGATGTCTTCTTTTACATTTTCAACAAATTCTTTGGCATCGCCTGACTGGTCTTGGAGTTCCATCATCTCCTTGATCCAGTTCATCCCAATAGCCGATTCCTTGCTGTTGACCTGACCCTTGATCCCTTTTTTATAGGCCCAGTGAGCCGCAACCCCATACTCAGCAACCTCGTGCATTTCCTTGGTTCGGATCTGGAATTCAATCGGTCCTTTAGGGCCGTATACAGTCGTATGGATGGACTGATAACCATTGGCCTTCCGGTTGGCAATATAGTCCTTAAAACGCCCCGGCATTGGCTTCCAGAGCTCATGGATGTAGCCTAGCATAGCATAAACATCACTTGGAGTATCCAGGATGCAACGGATGGCAATCAAGTCATAGATTTCATCAAAGCGTTTCTTTTTATCCTGCATTTTGCGATAGATCGAATAGATATGCTTTGGTCGACCATAAATTTTCCCATGCAGATGGCGTTCCCCAGCATAGGTCTCAATCTTGTGGACAACCTCTTCGACCAACTCTTCTCGCTCGCGACGTTTTTCCTTCATCATATGAGAAATCTTGTAGAATTCGACTTCATTCAGATAACGGAAGGACAAATCCTCAAGCTCCCACTTGACGCTGGAAATCCCGAGACGGTGGGCTAGCGGTGCATAGATCTCCATGGTCTCACGCGAAATGCGCTCTTGTTTATCCTTGCGCAAATGCTTGAGGGTACGCATATTATGCAAGCGGTCTGCCAATTTGACCAAAATGACACGGATATCTTGAGACATGGCCATGAGCATCTTGCGATGGTTTTCCGCCAACTGCTCTTCATGGGACTTGTACTTGACCTTCCCGAGCTTGGTCACCCCATCGACAATCACGCGCACATCATGACCAAATTCGCGCTCTAAATCATCTAAAGTCGCATCCGTATCTTCTACGACATCATGCAAAAAGCCGCAGGCGACTGTCACAGCATCCAGTTTCAGCTTGGCAAGGATTCCTGCCACTTGAATTGGGTGGATGATATAAGGCTCGCCAGACTGACGGAATTGCCCATTATGGCAATCAACCGCATAGACCAAAGCCTTTTGCACAAAAGCAACATCTTCAGGTGATAAATATTTTTTTGTAAGGGCAACGACTTGGTCCCCTGTTAAATTCTCTTCTTTCGGCATGTATTTTCTCCAGTTTCTTGGATACTATTTTAACACTTTTAGAAGCAGATGGGAACCAATGAAGCTACTTTAATATACGGATACTTCTCGAAGATCATTCTGGGATCCACCTTGCTTTCATCATTCTTGTAAAAAAACTAACGAAGCGATTCCTTCACTTCGTTAGTTCATTAATTCTGTGACAACACTCACGGCGCTGAGGGCGTAGAGTGGCGCTGTTTCTGCTCGCAGGATGCGAGGACCAAGTCCTGCAAGAATGGCTCCTTTAACTGTAAAACTTTCAATTTCTGCAGGGGAGAGGCCTCCCTCTGGCCCAAAGATAAAGAGCAATTTGCTTCCAGCTTCCAATCCGGTCAGAGACTGAAGTAAAGCTGCTGCCTCTCCTTCTTTAGCCGACTCTTCATAAGCCACCACGATCCGATCAAACTGTTCTAACTGAGCCAGAAAGTCTGCCTTTTTCTCAAAAAGGGTAATGCTTGGGACCAAATTCCGCTTGCTTTGCTCGGCTGCTCCAAGGGCAATTTTTTCTAGTTTTTCGACCTTTTTACCCAACTTCTTGCCGTCCCACTTGGCAACGGACCAGTCTGCAGGAAAGGCCCAGATTTGGCTAGCACCCAGTTCTGTTACTTTCTGAGTGATGAACTCCAGCTTGTCTCCCTTGGGAAAGCCTGATGCGATGGTCACTTGGACTGGCAGTTCCACATTGTCAGCTAATTCCTCAACCAGCTCCAACTGACGGGCTTCTACATTGACCACGCGCGCCAAGCGCTTGATCCCATCATCAAAGACTAAAGTCACCTCATCATCTTCTTTTAAGCGCATGACCTGAAACATGTGCTTGCTGGTTTCCTTGTCCTCAATGGCGACAGGTGAGCTAGCCAAACCTTTTACAAAATACTGCTGCATGCTAGCCTCCAATCACACCGGAGACATCCTTGGTCTTCTTGAAGACGCAGGCATTCCATTCCCCTTGGATCATGTGGGTTTCAAGGAAGAATCCTGCTGACTCAGCCGACTCGCGCACCATGTCCCACTTGTCCTTGATAATGCCACTCATGATGAGATAACCTTCATCCTTGACCAAGCGATAAGCATCATCTGTCAGATGGATAAGGATATCCGCCAGGATGTTGGCCACGATGACATCTGCCTCAATCTCCACGCCTTTCAGCAAATCGCCTGGGGCTACATGGATGTTTTCCATGCCTGGGTTGAGTTCAATATTTTCCTGAGCGACGCGAACCGCTACGTCATCCAAGTCATAGGCAAAGATTTCCTTGGCACCAAGAAGGGAGCTAGCAATGGAAAGGACGCCTGATCCTGTCCCCACATCTAGCACTGTCTCCCCGCCACGAAGGACTTGCTCTAAGGCAAAGAGGCTCATCTTAGTGGTCGGGTGAGTTCCTGTTCCAAAGGCCATACCAGGATCCAGCTTGATAATCTTTTCTCCAGCAGTCGCCTCATAGTCCGTCCATGACGGCACGATGGTCAAGTCATGAGTGATGCGAGCTGGTTCATAGTATTTCTTCCAGTTGTCGGCCCAGTCTTCCTCAGCCAAGGCAGTCGTGCCCATCTTGACCTCTCCTAGATCCATAAAATCCGTCAATTCTGCTAAGCGATCCTGCAAATCCGCTTCAACTGTTGCTACATCAACCGTTTCCGGGTAGTAGGCGGTCACCACGATTTCTTCTTGCTGCTCGACATCAGGAAAAATCTCACCGAAGCGGTCCACGTTGCCCACATAGTCCATGCTATCTTCGATCGCGACCCCTTGGGCACCTAACTCGATCAAGAGGTTGGAGACTAGTTCCTCACCCTCACGCTTGACTGTAACTTTTAACTCTTGCCATGTTTCCATCATTAAGATACCAAGCCCGTAAAACACAAAGCCAAAATAGGAAACTCTCTGAAGACACTTGTGTCTAGGAGAAGTTTATCTTTTTGGCACAGTGTTTAGGGCGGGTTCAGTTTAGAAATTTAACCGAACCATCCTTTCTATTTCTCTATCAATTTTTTCATGTAGACCATATCCATGCCTTCTTTTTCAGGCTCGATATGGGTTTGATGGTAGCCATTCTTCTCGTAGAACGCGACCATGCCTGCATCCTGTAACACCGTACACAAATCCCATTGTGAAACGGTTGAAAATTCCTCTTCTAGCAAGCGCAATCCTTCAGAACCATACCCTTTTCCCTGATACGGAGGCAGTATCGCTGCGGTCCCCAACCAAGCTTCCGTTAACTCTTCATTGGTCTGAACTCGTAAAAATCCGATGTTTTCTTCATCTTTTTTTACAAAGTAGTAATAACTATTGGGGCGCTCTGCCAGTTTCCATTTGATTCGTTCACGGTCCTCCAGATAAGGATCATATTCATCCTGATATTTTTCATAAACTGCCTTAAAACTGGCTCTTTGAATGGCAATAATGGTTTCTAAATCTTCCGCCCCTGCTCTCTCAAGTCTTATCATAAACTTTCCTCCACATAATCTCTCACTCGTTCTTGCAATTGGGGAACCACTCGATCTGAAGTTAAAAACTCTTCAAAGCTCACTAACTTATAGCCCTGTCCCTCATCTCCAAAGTCAATGAGATCAAACTCTTCTTGGGCTAGATTGCCAACTAGAAAAACGAACTGTTTCTTCTCATCCAAGATGCCAGGATAGATCCCAGACCAGATCACTTCCTCTTTCGACAGTTGGATGTTCAATTCCTCATAAACCTCACGCGCCACACACTCAAAAGGTGTCTCATTTCCTTCCCGACCACCACCTGGCAAGTCCCACATATTGGGGTATGGAATCGTTTCTTTATCATCTCGCAAGATGGTCAAAATCTTATCTCTGTATATCAGAGTAATTTTACAACCCGTAAATTCGAACCGTTCTTCTAAGCAATCCTCAAGCATGAGCTTTCCCTCCTAGTATCTCGGATAGGGATAAAAGGTGCTTTCTTCTAGGCCGACTTTGCCTTCTTCAAAAACTTCTTGGTTCCAGACGATTTCAAAGCTCTCTGCTTCTTCGTCTGCTAAGAAATCCATGAGCTCATCCAAGGCTAGCTCGGCTGTATCTCGAAGGAAAGTCGCAAAATAGGCTAGAAACTCACGAGACAAGCCTTTTTTAGGCTCATAAGGAATCGCTGTTAAATAGGCATCTTCGTCCACATGCGACTTGGCTGGATTGTAGAAGATAACGGCTTCTTCAAAGAAAATATCCTCATCAGATTCTTCGCCAGCTTCATCAACCAGTGCAACCCCTCCCGTATTCTGTGCTTCCAAGAGAAAAGCCACTTCTACCGCATGGTTTTTCTTATCCCAATTGATCTCAAAATCAAAGGGAAAAACCTTGTCCATCTCCTCTTCTAAAACATCCAAAAATCCATATTTAGACATAGCGTCCTCTTTCTAAATTCCCACTCTTAGAGCGGAATATGATACAATAGTTACTACAATCTTACCATAAAAAACGCCTCTTTGAAAGGAGACAAAGCTAGAAAGGAGAATGAAATGCCCGACAATCTCGCACTCCGTATGCGACCACGGACGATCGATCAAGTCATCGGTCAACAGCACCTGGTCGGAGAAGGCAAAATCATTCGTCGCATGGTCGAAGCCAATCGTCTGTCCTCTATGATTCTCTATGGACCTCCGGGGATCGGAAAGACCAGTATTGCTTCTGCGATCGCAGGAACGACCAAGTATGCTTTTCGGACCTATAATGCAACGGTTGACAGTAAAAAACGCCTACAAGAAATCGCAGAGGAGGCCAAATTTTCTGGTGGCTTGGTCCTGCTCTTGGACGAAATCCATCGCCTCGATAAAACCAAGCAAGATTTTCTCCTGCCTTTGCTCGAAAGCGGTCTGGTCATCATGATCGGTGCAACGACTGAAAATCCCTTTTTCTCTGTCACACCCGCTATTCGTAGCCGCGTACAAATCTTTGAGCTGGAACCGTTGACGACGGAGGAGGTCAAGCAAGCTCTAAAAACGGCGCTGGATGATCCCGACCGTGGCTTTGATTTTCCAGTCGTGCTCGATGAGGACGCTTTGGATTTCATCGCTACCTCAACCAATGGAGATCTTCGCTCTGCCTTTAATTCTCTCGATCTGGCGGTGCTGTCGACCTCTGAAAATGCAGAAGGAATTCGCCATATTACGCTAGAGATCATGGAAAACAGTCTCCAGCGCAGCTACATCACCATGGACAAAGATGGAGACGGCCACTACGACGTGCTCTCTGCTCTGCAAAAATCTATCCGTGGTTCGGATGTCGATGCTAGTCTCCACTATGCAGCTCGTTTGATCGAAGCCGGAGATCTACCCAGCCTAGCTCGTCGCTTGACTGTCATCGCTTATGAGGATATCGGTCTGGCCAATCCAGATGCGCAGATTCATACCGTGACAGCGTTACAAGCAGCTGAGCGCATCGGCTTTCCTGAGGCCCGCATTCTCATCGCCAACATCGTCATCGATCTAGCCCTTTCGCCGAAATCCAACTCAGCCTACGTTGCCATGGACAAGGCGCTGGCTGATCTTAGAAGTTCTGGCAACCTTCCTATTCCTCGCCACCTCCGCGATGGTCATTATGCTGGAAGCAAGGAACTGGGAAATGCGCAAAACTATAAATACCCTCACAACTACCCTGGCAACTGGGTCAATCAGGACTACTTGCCAGACAAGCTCAAACACGCTTCCTACTTTATTCCCAATGAAAATGGCAAGTACGAGCGTGCTCTCGGAGCCACCAAGGAGAAGATTGATCAATTTAAGAAAAAGTGACATCGGTTTCAAAAAATTGAGATTTTTCCTTGAAATATTTTCAAAATGTGGTATCATATACATATAGAAACGCTGTGGTGTACGACTTCACACTTAAGTGTTGACCGACTATTTTTTGTATTATTAGGGAAACAAAAGACTTCTGGCAGTATGCAGGCCGTTTCACGCGGAAGCAGCTAAGTCAGAGCGAGTTGCCCACCTGCTTAATTGCGCGGGTTCAATACAAATCGTGAAGTATCGGCACCAATACAGCTTTTTATATTTGCCTCCTTAGCTCAGTTGGTAGAGCAGTAGACTCTTAATCTATGGGTCACAGGTTCGAGCCCTGTAGGGGGCATCTACATACAACAGGAAAAAGCCTTGATTTACAAGGCTTTTTTGTTTGTCTATAACTTATTTGCCCCATCATTTGCCCCACATTTTTTTATGAGCAATCTTTCCAGACATCTCTGACTACGAAAAACAAAAAAGCTATCCTACCTTTGCAAATTTAGATAAGATAGCAGAATATTTTAATGCAACTCCAACTCAACTTTTTGGAACAAGTAAGGAGATTGAATTAGAAAAGAGTGTTCTTGAATCGAATGAATACTCTGATAAAGTAAGTGAGATTTTAAAAGCTGTCAAATACATCGAAGATTTTCTAGAAACTGATGGACAGTACTTAGAGGATTTACTTTACTTAACAAGAGGCAACCAACTATACACAGAAGATGGAGATGAGTTGTATATTGATCCAACTTCTCAGAAAAGAACACTTCATAACCAATATGAACCTGGTTTTATTGAAGCAAGGGATAAATCTCCACTAGAACTCTTAATTGAAAATAAGGAATTGTTTGATAAATAGAAAAAGCGAGGATAACCTCGCTTCAGATTGAAGTTAAAATCTTTAGAAGACACTTTTATAAGGACTTTGTCTTCAATCTGTGAAAAGGAGTGAAAACTCCTTTTCTTTTTGTAAGTCAGACTGAAACTTCCAAATTGTTTATTTATTTTATTGACATTTTCTATAAAAATAAGTATAATAGTTTTATTAGAAAACTATACTATATAGGGGGTATTGAAATGAAATTTTCTAATCGTTTACTGCTATTCCTTGCAGGAGTTGTTTTTGTCCTTTTAGGACTTTTCCTATTTACAAACCCAGTAGCTAATCTTGTTGCTTACAGCTGGTGGATTTCATTTGGTTTACTGGTTTCTTCTATAGCAGCTATTTTAGGCTATTTCTCTGCACCAAAAGAGCTTCGCTCACCTGTTTATCTTTTCCAAGGATTTGTTAGTCTTCTCTTAGCTCTTTACCTCGTTGCTTATGGCTTTGTGACCCTGCCGGTCGTCATTCCGACCATTGTAGGAATTTGGTTAATTGTAGAAGCCATTATTGCTTTCTTTAAAGGCAATCGTCTAAGATTGACTTTCCCTATTATTGGTAGCAATATCACGTGGGTAGCCTTGCTTGAATTTTTACTAGGTCTAGTGATTCTGTTCAATCCAGTGGCTACAGGTGTCTTTGTCGTTTATGTCATTGCCTTTTCAGTTTTAGTTACTGGCTTCACCTACATTATTGAGGCCTTTCGTAAATAGTCTAGTTGCTATTTCTATCGCATTCAAAAAAGCTGGGAAATCATATTCTCAGCTTTTTTGTCTCTTTAATTATCACTTTTTCGCATTCCATTCTGCGTAGAAATTTGTTTTTCCATTTTATTCTCCAATTTGATCTCGCACTGACATTTATTTATAACAAAACTATATATCTAGAATAGCATAATCATTAGGTATTATAGGTTTTCAAACAAAATACGAGTCATTCGTTTTTGCCCCACTTTTGCCCCATTTTTAAATCCTGACATTGAAAATACCTAAAAGTATTTCCCTAAAATCAGCTATATTTCAACATTTTTGTTTATTTTCAATATGAAAAGTTCTTACAAATCCATGTAGGGGGCATCTAAACAACAGGAAAAAGCCTTGATTTATAAGGCTTTTTTGCTTGTCATTTTGTTTTTTGTACCAAAAAGTTTATATTCACAAAATAAGCGACTCTCATCAAAGACTCGCTATTTATCTAACACCTCGATTTAATAGAAAAAAACACCTCACGGTGATTACTTATTATCAATCGTCCATTACTCCGCCTGTAAGTTGGTACATGAGATAAATGTGCTCCAAGGTTTTTAGCTTATCCATATGTTCCACATCTTTAAAGGCACCTAATGCTAGTAAAGGAACAAAACCGAAACATTGGTTATAAGACAAGGGACCATCTTTTAACACAGCCTGTCTATATAAATCCAGTTCAAAGTTATCAGTCACATATGAGTTATCTAAATACTGAAGAAAATATTTCAAGCTCTTGATAATAATGTCGCAGTTTTGAAGATTGTATTTTACAATACCAACAAATTCATTCTCTTCCCAAGTAATAATATCTCCAAAGGCTGTTACGAACATCGGAAAAAGAAGTAAGGAACTATTCATAATAATAGCCGTAGCAAATCTTTGCATTTTTGCCTTATCTTTTTTAAGATAGTACTATTAAAAAAAAGAAAAGGTGAAAATCGTGGAAACATATACACTTGCAAATGGGGTTGCTATTCCTAAAATTGGTTTTGGAACTTGGCAAATTGCTGAAGGCGAAGAAGCCTATAACAGCGTTAGCTTCGCACTTAAGGCGGGTTACACACATATTGATACCGCACAAATTTACGGTAACGAGGTTTCTGTAGGTAAGGCGATTGCTGATAGTGATTTGGCACGTGAGGATATTTTCCTAACTACCAAACTTTGGAATGATAAGCACGATTACGAGTTGGCTAAGACTTCTATCGATGAGTCTCTCGAAAGACTTGGTGTGGATTATTTGGATCTTTTGCTTATCCATTGGCCTAATCCAAAGGCGCTTCGTGAGAATGATGCTTGGAAGGCTGGCAATGCGGGTGCATGGAAGGCTATGGAAGAAGCCTACAAAGAAGGTAAGGTGCGTGCTATCGGTGTGTCAAACTTTATGCAACATCACCTAGAAGCTCTTTTTGAAACAGCTAAAATTGTTCCACATGTCAATCAAATCCTCTTGGCTCCAGGTTGTGACCAAGAAGACTTAGTTGCCTATTGCCAAGAGCGCGATATCCTTCTTGAAGCCTATAGTCCACTAGGTACAGGTAGCATTTTTGCAAATGAAGATGTTGAAGCAGTGGCTGAACGTAACGGTAAATCTGTGGCACAAGTTGCTCTGCGTTGGAGCCTTCAAAAAGGTTTCTTGCCACTACCTAAGTCTGTGACACCTAAAAATATAAAAGCTAACTTGGATATCTTCGGCTTCGACTTATCAGAGGAAGATATGGCAGTCTTGGATAAGATTCAAGGCATCAAAACTCAGGATGATCCTGACACAGTTAATTTTTAATAGGATTTTAAGCAACCCATCAGGGTTGCTTTTTAGTGTGTTTCTTTAGATTTGCTATGATGAAACTATCATTTTTTATTTATAGATGGGAGTTACGTAATGGAGTCTCGAAATCTTTTGCCTCAGAATACACGTACTTCATTACCAATCATCAAACACTCCGCCTGTAAGTTGGTACATGAGGTAAATGTGTCCAAGGTTTTTACAATTCGCGCCACATGAAATTATTTAAGCATAACCTTTTTCTCTCATTACCATTTTCTGTTATAATGAATTGTATTTCTAAAGTAGAAAGGTATTAATATGACAACTCTTATTAAGCATAAACGTGTAGAATTTTCAGAACTATTTTATGACCTAGTTTTTGTTTTTGCAATTTCAAAAGTAACTACTTTAATTGAGCATCTTCATAACGGTATTTTGACTTGGAATTCTTTCCTTGATTTTTTCATAGCTGTCTTGGTTCTCACCGATTCCTGGATGATTCAAACCCTTTATACCAATCGCTATGGAAAGAACTCTTTATTTAACATGGTAATCATGTTTATCAAAATGGGAATTTTACTCTTTATAGCCAATATGATGGGACCTGATTGGCAACAATATTTTCATTATCTCTGTTGGGCTATTGGTACATTAACCCTTACCTTGTTTTTTCAATATTTGGTTGAGTTTTTTAGAAAATCAACCGATGATGTTAATCGGGAAAGTATCAAAGGTTTTCTATGGATAACAGGGCTAGGAAGTTTAGGAGTCTATTTAGCAGCTCTTCTTCCTCTTCCTATTTACGTTAGAGTCTATATCTTCTTTGCTAGTATTCTGCTAACGTTTATTATGCCAATTATCTTGCTTAGTAAAGATAAGCATTACCAGGTAAATCTCCCCCATTTAATCGAGCGCATCTCCCTTCTTGTCATTATTACGTTTGGAGAGATGATTATGGAGCTAGCTAACTTCTTTACAATCGAGAATTTCTCGATTTATTCGGTTCTTTATTTCATTATTATGCTTTCTCTGTTCTTGTTTTATTTTGGTCAATTCGACCATGCTATTGATGAAAAATCTGATCAAAAGGGACTATTTCTAATTTACAGTCACTATCCTATTTTCATTGGACTTATGATGATGACTGTATCGATTGGCTTTCTTCAGAATCCTGAAGTTAATCGTCTCTTTGCAACCAGCTTCTCTTATATCGGATTTGGCCTCTTTCAAGCTGCTGTCCTAGTAAATGGGCCCTATAACAAACACTATCTTCGCTATTCGAAAAGTTACTACTGTGTCCAAGCGACACTCTATCTGGCTGCCTTGATTCTCTCTTTAATCTTTGCTTCTAATCCTATAATAGTAGTGAGTATAACAACCATTTTAGCTCTAGCTATAGCCACTCATTTTATTTATTTTTATGTGACACAGAATAAAAAATATTCCAAATCTAACTGGGGGTTCTTTTAATGAGTTTATAACATAAAAAAAGCTTTGGGAACCAAGGCTTTTTTTTCATTAATTTGTTTTTCCATTTTATCCTCCGATTTGAACTCGCACTGACATTTATTTATAACAACACTATATATCTAGTATGGTATAATCATTAGGTATTATAGGTTTTCAAACAAAATACGAGTCATTCGTTTTTGCCCCACTTTTGCCCCATTTTGAAATATTTACATTGAAAATACCTAAAAGTATTTCCCTAAAATCAGCTATATTTCAACATTTTTGTTTATTTTCAATATGAAAAGTTCTTACAAATCCATGCAGGGGGCATCTAAATCAACAGGAAAAAGCCTTGAAAACCAAGGCTTTTTTGCTTGTCTCAAAAGTATTTGGCTCATATTTTTATATACTATAATGTAGCGTACGAAGTTAGAACATCCTGCATCATTGTTATTCCATATAAAATAAAAAAGCACCTTTGAACCCTAGCAAACATTTGACAGCTCTTCACCGAATCCGCTATGATAAGGGTACTTGAAATTCCAAGTTTTCGTTGCATCTTAAATGTAAGGAGTCCAAAATGAAAATCTATTATTCAAAATATATCGGATATGGCTCTCTGGCTTTTGCTTGTGCGCTCTTTGTCCACTTAGCTTTTTTATCGGTCCTAGGTTTTGAGGGTTTTCCAAAAATCACTTTTATCACTCTCATTCAAATCCTTTTATTTTTGATTGCGATCTATGCAACCATTGCTGGGATCAAAAGGCTGACCAGTCGTCAGATCGCCTTTGAGCTGACTTCTGATGGGATCTATGCTTATCAAGGAGTGATTCTGACAAAAGACATCTTTATTCCCAAGGAAGATTTGGTGAGTGCAGCCTATAAAGTGGCTGACGTTAGTGACCCCGATCACCAAAATAGTAAGAGTTATTTTATCGAATTTCAGCTGAGGGAAAATACTGCACTAGAAAATCTCTCAAAATCCAATACGATCATTAACACAGAGCACCATACCGTAAAACTCTTCGTCAATTTTTGTAAATTTAAGGAAGAAGATTGGCAAAACCTATCCAAGTACTTGACGAACGAATATCAAATAACCGTTTTGTAGCAAAGAAAAAGAGGCTGGGACAAAAGTCCTAGCCTCTCAATTATCTTTGGATTGTCGAGCAAGACGCAGTGGTTGAGTGGGCTCTACTACGCTGATTTCATCAGCTTTTACAGCCCTACTCAACTGTGCGGAGGTGGGACGACGAAATCGAATTCTAACGAATTACCGATTTCTGTCTCACTCTCTTTTTTATCTGTTCTTAATTCCCCATTTTTCCTTTGGGTACGAGCAGATAGAAAAATAGCAAATTCAATCCAAATACGGCAACAAAGAGCGCTAATTGAGGGACATCGATCGTTTGTTTCTCGGTCAAATCTTGGACCAGTTTTGTATAATAATAGCCTGGGAAAGCCCGCTGTAGCTTGCCAACTAAGTCCATAAATCCTCCACTTGCGCCAAGCGTATCAAAGGGAATAATGGTCATAGCGGCCAAAATAATAACAGGAAAGCCAATGGTGTCAATCGTCTTGGCATCTACCCTGACCCCAAGTACAAAGCCAATCACACTAAAGTAGATCCCCATCAAGGATAAGAGGAAAAATTGTACCAACAGGCTAGTCGTCACCGGAAAGTGAAAACCTAGAACAGCAACTACTAGTACTGCTAAAAAGATCAAGCTGTTCAGAATCAGTTGTACGATACTTTGATCCCATAAATAGTTCTTGACACTATAGCTTGTAAAGTGGGATTCAAAAGAATAAAACCCGATATCTGAGGCGATTCGCTTACTAAACGTTGCAAGGCTATTGCCAATGACCCCGATAAATACGGCAATGCCTAATAAAATACTTGGCGAAACCCCTTTTTGAAGCTGATAAAAGAAGATATACCAGCCTATGGGTAAAATAATGGTGAATAATACGAAGCGCTTATTTCGTAAAACTTGTTTTAATTGAATCTTTCTCATGCTTGTTCCCCTCCTTTATTCATCTCTTCTCGGAAATACTGCTCAATGGTTTGACCAGCCTGGTGAATGTCCTCAACAGCCTTTATTGCAGCAATTCGACCCTCTTTTAAAATCAGGACTTTTGTAAAAAAGGCATCAATTTGGTTAAAATCATGGGTCACCACAACAGATGTAAACTCTTGCTGCTCCAGTAGTTTCCAAAAGTTATCCACTGCTTCCAAGTCCATGCCAGTCGTTGGCTCATCTAAAAAAATTAACTTTGGATGATTCAAAATAGTTAACAACAAGGACAAGCGTCTCTTTTGACCACCGGAAAGACTTCCCACCATCTGCTCTCTTGATTCTCTTAATTCGACCATTTCTAAGAGTCCATTGATATCGGCCTGCTTCAGCTGATTCATCCGGCTTTTTAATTCGACGAATTCAGCAACAGTTAGATCCTCGATAAGCAGATCTCCCTGAGGCATCATCCCAATTTCTCTTTGAAAATCAAGCGAAGTCTTTATCGTTCCCGAATCGGCCTGGAGTTGCCCAGCGATAATGTTGAACAGGGTGCTTTTTCCTGCTCCATTATTTCCCAGCAAGGCAATTTTGTCTCCTTCTTCTATCGAAAAAGACACCCCTTTTAATACTGTCTTCTCCTTAAATGATTTTGTAATAGATGCTACCTGAAACATACGATCCCTCTTTTCTTATTGATCTTGTGTACAGTATACTTCAAAGGGACAGGCTTTGTAGCTCTCTGTCAGAATCGGTCAGAAAATCGTCGTGAACGGTCAAAAAAGAGGCTGGGACAAAAGTCCTAGCCTCTCAATTATTTTGGATTGTCGAGCAAGACGCAGTGGTTGAGTAGGCTCTACTACGCTGATTTCATCAGCTTTTACAGCCCTACTCAACTGTGCGGAGGTGGGACGACGAAATCGAATTCTAACGAATTACCGATTTCTGTCCCACTCTCTCTTCTATTATTCCTTCCAAAAGGTCAGACTCTGAGTAAATCGGTAGTTTGAACTCTTGGTAGACACTGTCGTTTTGGGATACTTTTCCAGTAATTGTTGGATCTTGTACAAGCCAAGACCGCGGCCCTCTCCTTTACTGGAGTAGTCCTTTTCAAAAATTCTCGCCAGATCTATTTTTTCAGCTTTTGTACTATTTTCAACTATTAAGATGAGGGAGTTTTCCTCCTGGAGCATGGCAAGAGTCAGCTGGGGGTCCTCTGATTCAAGACTCGCTTCGATAGCATTGTCACAAAGGATAGATAAGAAGGTGATGAAATCTAAAACCTCGATGAATAAATCTCGAACAGGTTCATCGATCTCGACAGAGATCCCAATCCCTTTGTTTTGAGCCTCCAATAATTTTGCGGACAGAACACTTTTTACAGCTGGATTTTCAATGTGACTGAGTTTGGCAATATCAAACTTGCTATCGTAAAATTGCTGGCCACTCTCTCGAAGAACATTCTCATAGACTTCCCTGATCGCGTTAAGATCTTCATGCTCAATACTTAATTTGAGACTGGTTAAAATATTCAGGTAATCATGACGAAAGGCACGAATCTCCCCGTAGAGCATTTCGACGTGTTGGCTATAGGTGGCTAACTCCTGCAGTTGCCTATCTTTTTGCTCTAGAATCTCTTGTTTCAATCGTTCTTTGGACACTGCATTGAAATACAAGAGCATCACAAAAAACAAAATCAGATAAATACTATTTAACTGTTCCCGTAAAGCATCTGCATGCGGGATCTTATCCTCAAAAACCACCAGACCTACAACACTGAGCAAATACACAAACATGGAAAGATCCATTGGGAGTAGGAAACGATTAAAATACTGCCGTTGAAACCCTACTTTTAAATCTGTAAAATCTAGTTTTAACAATTTAGTGATTCCTATATAAACAGGAAAGACCAGCAATTCAAGTAGAGCATCATACCAGCTGACAGATGCCTCATGAACAAGTACGATCCCTAACATTGGAAAGACATAAAAGGCTAAGAGACGCCCAATGAGACTCTCCATGACAACCGGATAGAGCCCATAAAAAATATTCAAAAGGTGTCGTATGTTACGATTTCGGTAGAAACTATAGGCAATAAATACTAAGAAATAGCCAAAAAAGCCTACCGGTGGTACAAGGGTAAAGATAATTGCGAAGAGGAAGGGGCACAAAAAGAGCCAGCGCAAGGTGAACTCTTGTCTACTGATATGACGATAGATCAGCATGCTGACGAAGAACTTTAGGTAAGACATTAGAATATCTAACAGCAATTCCTTCTCCCTTCTATTTTTTCAAAGCTTCCAGTAAGCCTCTATACTTGGTCCGTGAGATCAAGCAATTGTCCCCATTTTCAAAAAAAGCTTTCTTGGCTTCCTTATCAATCTTCGTAATATTTTGTGGATTCACCACAAAGGAGCGGTGGCACCGATACAAGCGGGGATCTGCTTTTTCGATATCGGCAATACTAGCGTAAAATTCCAAGCGCTCATCCTGGGTGTGTAAAATGACCTTGTGAATAGTTGGAGACGTTTCAACATACAAAATCTTATTAAAGGGAACTTGTACACGCGCCATCGCACTCTCAAATGTAAAAGCATCTTGTGCAATCGTGGTCCCAGCTTGCTCCAAGGTATAATCGATGGCTGAGCTGATTCTCTCTCTGAACTCTTCCTCACCCAGCGTTTTATCGATAAAATCCAAGGCGGCTACTTTGTACTGAAAGGTAATGGGCATGAATTCAGAGTGAGTGGTGACAAAGACAATGGTCGCATGGGGGTCTTTCTTACGAATCTCTTTTGCAATCTCCAGACCTTTTTTCTCCTCACCTTTAATCTCGATATCTAAAAAGAATAGGTGATGAGCGCCTCTCTCTGTGATAGCATCTAGCAACTGGCTTGATTTCCCAAACACTTCTGGCGCTTTGCATTGCAAGGACTTCTGAGCGATAAGTTCCTGCAAGACCGATTCGATTCGTGATTGCTGGATCCACTCATCTTCTAACACAAAAATCTTCAACAAAGTCCTCACTCCTTCCCCTCTACGAATATGTTCTATTTTACCATAAATGATGCCTGCTGAGCCACTCTTTCAAAAGAGACTTAATAGCCCTTCTACCTTTTCTCCTTAACAAAAAAACTCTCCCGGAGGAATCCGGAAGAGCTTGCGCAAGGGGAATTTGAAAAATATTTTTTAATATGAAAAAGGTCGATAAAATCTATGCTATGTTCAAACTCTCATTTTACTAACAGCGATATTACGATCAAGTTTTATTGTCAATAGACATGTATGTGGGAAGTTCTCCCCTTGCAACAATGTAGACCTGTGATCTACTCTTACTAGTATACACTAGAATTATTACAAAATCAGTTAATTTGTATTGCAATTTGTTGGCAAATATCCCTCTGCCTAAAAACACCGCAAATGCTTGATTCCCAAGCATCTACGCAAGTCCTCTTTAATTAGTATTTATCATTTCTGTTACAAAATTTAAAATAAAAATATTATTCCATAACAAATGAAAATTCCAAAACAAGATAAAAAGGGAGGAAAGAATCTTCCACTCCCTTTGAGCTAGTAGGACGATTAACCAGGCCGCAACATAGTGGCTACCGTCCAACGATGAGAGGCATAGCCTCAATCATTTGTAACAGTTACGACAGAAAATAAAGAAGGCCAATAACGCCTTCTTTATTTTCTTAGTAAGACACTACGGCAAGGCACCATGGTGCTTGCCATAACAATAAATGCACCTGATCAATTAATCAAGGGGTTACGACGTGAAAAGGGAGGAACGATATTTTCCTCCCTTTGAGCTAGTAAGATGATTAGGTAGGCCGCAACATAGCGGCTACCGTCCAATGATTCGGTGCTTTAGCACCAATCATTGGTATCAGGTTACATCATCCCACCCATCATGCTTGGATCCATTCCTGGTCCTGCTGGGGCTGCTGGTTCTGGTTTGTTGGCTACGACTGCTTCGGTCGTCAAGATCAGACTCGCTACGGAAGCGGCGTTTTGAAGGGCTGAACGGCTCACTTTAACTGGGTCGATGATTCCTGCATCAATCATATTCACCCATTCACCTGTTGCGGCATTGAAACCTGTTCCGACTTCGGCATTTTTCAAGCGATCAATCACAATAGATCCTTCGTAACCGGCATTGTGGGCAATTTGGCGCACCGGTTCTTCCAAAGCACGAAGAACGATATTGCGTCCGGTCGCTTCATCTCCTTCTAATTCAAGGGCTGCGACTGCAGAGATGACATTGACAAGGGCTGTACCACCTCCGGCAACGATCCCTTCTTCAACGGCTGCGCGAGTCGCATTAAGGGCATCTTCGATACGAAGTTTCATTTCTTTCAATTCTGTTTCTGTTGCAGCACCGACCTTGATTACGGCAACACCACCAGACAATTTAGCCAAACGTTCTTGTAATTTTTCACGGTCAAACTCAGAGGTTGTGGTTTCGATTTGTGACTTGATAACAGCCACACGGTTAGCGATCGCTTCTGGGTTACCAGAACCTTCGACAATGACAGTACTGTCTTTATCGACTGAAACTTTAGCTGCTTGACCAAGTGCTTCAATGGTTGCATCTTTCAATTCCAAACCAAGATCGTCTGTAATGACTGTACCACCTGTCAAGATGGCAATGTCTTCTAGCATGGCTTTGCGGCGATCTCCAAATCCTGGTGCCTTGACAGCTACGACATTAAAGGTACCGCGGATCTTGTTCAAGACAAGTGTTGGAAGAGCTTCGCCATCGACATCATCAGCGATGATCAAGAGTGGACGGTTGCTTTGAAGAATGCTTTCCAACAATGGCAAGATTTCTTGGATATTTGAAATCTTCTTGTCAGTGATCAAAATGTATGGATTTTCAAGGTCTGCCACCATTTTTTCATTATCAGTGACCATGTATTGTGAAAGGTAACCACGGTCAAACTGCATTCCTTCAACGACTTCCAGTTCTGTCTCCATTCCACGAGACTCTTCAATCGTGATAACTCCATCTTTGCCAACTTTTTCCATGGCCTCAGAGATGTACTCACCGACTTTTTCAGAACGAGAAGACACAGCAGCTACTTGAGCAATCGCTTCCTTGCTCGATACTGGGATCGCATTGTTTTTCAAAGCTTCTACTGCTGTTGCAACAGCAGTCTCAATCCCACGACGGATGCCAATTGGATTAGCACCTGCAGTGACGTTTTTGATTCCTTCACGGACGATGGCTTGAGTCAAAACCGTTGCAGTTGTTGTACCGTCACCTGCGATATCATTGGTCTTAGAAGCCACTTCTGACACCAATTTAGCACCCATATTTTCAAAATGGTCTTCCAATTCGATTTCTTTTGCGATGGTCACCCCATCATTTGTGATCAAGGGTGAACCAAATGATTTTTCAAGAACCACATTGCGACCTTTAGGGCCCAACGTAACTTTCACTGTATCTGCTAAGACATCGACACCACGGACCATTGCAGAACGTGCATCAGATGAAAATTTAATATCTTTTGCCATTTCTCTTACCTCTTTCTTCTCTTACTCTACAATTGCAAGAATGTTTGCTGTTCCAACGATGGTGTAGGTTTCTTCCCCATCTTTAACTTCAATTCCTGCATGGCTTTCAACCAAAACGTGGTCTCCTGCTTTTACAGCTGGAGCAATGAGTTCGCCACTTAGGGTACGCACACCTTCGCCAACGGCCACTACTTCAGCTGTTTTTGTATCGGCCTTGCTCGCACCTGCGAGGACAAAACCTCCAACAGTCTGTTCTTTTTCTTCTACTTTTAAGACCACACGGTCTCCTAATGGTTTTAACATGTTCATTCCTCCATACGTGTTTTTAGCACTCTCTATACGTAAGTGCTAACTTATGTTTCTATTGTATCACTTGGTCAGAAATAGTCAAGAAAAAAACACCTCAAAAATAGATGAGATGTTTCTAAAATATCAATTTAAAATTGTCAATTTTTGATTGAAATCGTCGATCACTTTTTGAAGATTGATCCGCCCGCGGTAGATGCCATATCCAAAAACAATCATGCCTAAAATTCCAACCAAGGCTAGTAAAATCCCGAGGATCAAGAGTGGGAGGAAACTTTTGTGAAAGAGATAGATCAATACCACACCAATACTGGCAATGATAAAGAGTAAGCTGAACCAACGACCAAGGTTTTCAAGCATGTGGCGTTGGTACTTGATTTCTGTTTCATATCCATTGACAAGTTCTTGTTTTGTAACCATGGGATTCCTCCTTATAAAAATTGAGAATGAAGTGCAAGTAAAGGAGGTCAATTCACTTCATTCTCAAAAACTCCTACTAGCAAATTCGTTTTTTCTTTTCCTTAGTATTTAAGATGTGGGTCGAAGATACCAAGGGCAACACCGATCAAAGCAACTACAACGAGAAGTAACATGACTTTGTTTGGTGAAATTTTTTTCTTAGACATCAACCACCAGCAAAGAGTGATGAAGGCTGCTGTCAAGAGACCTGGATAAACACCATCGATCTTTTCTTGGATGTTCAAGAAGACTTTTCCTTCAGAATTCTTGAATTGAAGGGCTGTTGTAACAGATACCCAAGTAGCTGCTACGGCACCGATAACCATACCACCGACAACGCTGATCGCTTTACGAAGAGCTTGTCCTTTTGGTCCTACAAGGAATTCAACGGCTTTATCCCCTAATTGGTAACCTTTGAAGAAGGCAAAGCGCATACCAAAGTAGACTAAGAGGTTCCATACGACGATGTAGAAGAGAGCACCAGCGACGTTACCACCTTTAGAAAGACCAAGGGCAATCCCTAAGAGAACTGGGATCAAGGTACCAACAACCAATGAGTCACCAATACCAGCGATTGGTCCCATCAAACCGGCACGCATACCGTTGATGGTTTCGCCATCCACTGCATCTCCGTTTGCACGCGCTTCTTCCAAACCAGCTGTGATCCCTACAACAAGAGATCCAAGTTGTGGTTCAGTGTTGAAGAAGGCCGTATAGGTTTGCATAGCATCCTTTTGTTCCTCTTTTGTGTCATACATTTCTTCTACGATTGGAAGCATAGAAGTCAAGTACCCGAAGGTTTGCATATGTTCTTGAGAGAAACAAGTCAAATGACCATAATACCAATGATGGAATGCTTTTGCTAATGTTTTCTTTGAAATTTTCTTTCTATCAGCCATTTTAAATATCCTCCTCATCATCGTCTAGATCCACCGCTCCAGCCGGAGCAGCTTTCATCGATTTGATCACTTCAAGTTCATAGTAGATTACTGCAAAGATTAATGAAACAACGGCACTGGATACCAAGTTCAATCCGAGAGATTTTGCCAAGGTAAATCCAACAAAGAATGGAATGAAGTCAGTTGCTTCTGTAACAATTTGTTTCAACAAGATGGCAATACCGACACATGGGAGAAGAGCACCGACTGTAAAGAGGGCTTTCATCCAGTAACCATCCATAGGAAGGTATTGTTTCATCAAATCAACCATGTTTTCACCGTATTTGGTGATAATCATTGTTGGAAGGAAAGAGAAGAGGAAGTGAGAGATCCAAGGGTAAACCCAGTCAACTGCGTAGAGTTTTTTGAAGTTTCCTTCTTCAACGGCTTTCCAACCAATGTGTTGCCAAACCAAGTTCATAGTAGCGGTACCGTAGAAAAGAACTGTACCGATTGTCCCAACGGCTGCACCGATTGGAGCTGCAGCTGCGGCGATTCCAGCTTCATCTGTGATGTTATTAGCATGCACAAACAAGATAGCAAGAGGAACACCGATGTAAGAGATGGCACGCACATCGGCAGATACGGTACCACCAGGTGTTACCAAGGCGATATAAACGACTTGAAGGGCAACCCCGACCATAATACCGGTTGTCACATCTCCAAGAATTAAACCTGAAATCAACCCACCGATCAAAGGACGACCGAGTGTATAGTTCCCGATACTGGAACCTCCCATACCAGGCATTGAAGACAAGCTGGCGAAAATACCAAGCAAGATTGCTTGAATCCATGAAATTGTCATAACAAACGCTCCTTTTGTTTGTAAATTTATTTACCTAACAGATAAGACTGTTGGGTTTAAAAACCAAATTTTGATTTGAAATCATCCCAATACCCGATGGAAACATCTGGCAACAATTGGAATTTCACCTTGTAGCCTGCTGCTTGAATAGCTTGGAAGGCTTCTGCTTCTTCCTGAGTGATGGATTGGTTATTTCCCAATTTTACAGCTCCAGGACGATCATTTGCAGGGCCAACAATGATTTCTTTGACATCACCTGGGACAAACCCTTGGTCGACCAAAATTTCCTTCATATCGATTGGATTTTTGGTGATCAAGAAGTAACGACTATCTGATTCTGTTACTTTTGCTGATTTTTCTTTAAAGGCTTCCTTTGTCCATACAAAGGTTTTCTTGTCTGATGCGCCTTTGTAAGCTTGGATCAAAACCTTGTTTGATGCTGCTGCATCATTTACGGCAATCAAACCATCACATGGTTTTTCCTTTGCCCAGCGTGTGACTGTTTGACCGTGAATCATGCGGTCATCAATCCGTACAAATGTTACTACCATAAGGTACCTCCCTATTAAATATCGTCATCATCTTCTTCAGCACTAGTGGCTGAAACTTCAAAAGGCTGTAGCGCAGATCGTGCTTCTGATAAGATGGTGGCTGACAAATCGTCTCCATCCAATACATCCTTCATCACAACTGCCGTCAAGGCCATGGTAAGGTTCATCCCACCAAGGATCAAGGCTCCATCGAGCTTTCCAGCTTCTTCTAGAACCGTGGCTGCAGTGGTTAATGGACTACCACCTACGATATCTGCCAAGACCAAAACAGAATCATCAGCTGTCAATCCTGAAATGCTCTCTCTGAAATCAACTGCGAAGTCATCAACTGATTTTCCTTCTTTGAGTCCAACTGCGATGACCTGATCCAACTTGTCACCAGCAAACATGGCTAGTGATGTTTTTAGACCTTCTGCCAGTCCGCCATGACTGACCAAAACGAGGTATTTCATTTTTCTACGCCTCCTTTATTTGACTCTATTGTAGATTATTTGAAAGCGTTTTTACATTGTCAAATGTCACATTCCTAATATGACATTTAGCAATAAAAAAATGACATCTGTCACTTGACAAAATGCCATCTTATTTTACTCTAAACTCCTACCTGTAGACTACTCTCAATCTCCCTCTGAATTTGAGGCAAGCGGTTCTCGACATCCTGATCGCGCAAGGCATTACCGATCAAGTAGTCTAGCTTTTCTAGCACCTCTTTTGAGACATTTTTCGGACTACTCTCAACAGCTTGTTCCATGATGCGGTTCAAGGTCTGATTGGTCAAGGAATCTGTTCCAAAATCATCCACCTGCAGGAGGTCTTTACTAGAGCGACTCTTGACGACCTGTGGCATGACAGAAATCCCTTGGGATTGGGCAAATAGGGTTTGTTGAATTTCTGGATCCTCTGTTAAGAGTTGCATCAATTCCCAAGCCAACTTGGAATGAGAACTTCGAGCTGACATAGCAAAAGAAGTCGTCGTGACCAAGGTTGCCTTGGTCGTTTTTGACTTAGCAGGCATCGGGATACAGGTCCAGGTGAAGTTTGAATATTTAGAAACGTGGTAGGGATAAGGTTTATAGGTCCGATATTGGGCCAAGGTCATGGGATAGAAGGCGACTTTCCCCTGGTCAAAATCTTTAGAGCTCACCTTGTAATTTTTATTTAGATCTTCCAATTTTTGCAGAAAAGTCAAAGACTCTTTCACTTCTGGAGCTGTCAGCTTGAGCATGCCACCTTGGAAGAGATGACCCCCATTTGCCGCCAAGGCTTCTTTCCAGGTGTATTCTGTGCTCCCAAATTGATCCAATTGCCCATCTCCATTGGTATCTTTGGTTAGTTTCTTGCAAATCGTATAGAACTCTTCAAGGGTCCAACCTTCTTTGGGAACCGCGATGCCTTCTTTATCCAAGAGATCTTTATTGACACACATCAAAATCGGATTGCTTTCATAAGGTAAAGCATAGGTTTGCCCTTGATAGACACCCGATTCAAATGCAACGGGATAAAAGGCAGCTTGATCTTTTCGATCCATATAGCCGTTTAACTTTTCTAGCACGCCTCGCGCTGCTAATAAGGAAAGATCTTGCTCAGAGACCATAAACACATCCGGCGTCTTTCCTGAGACAATCTTTTCGGAGAGCCAATCTGAATAATCTGACTGCGGAATCCCGTTTTCATACTCTACACGAACGTGGGGATGGGACTTCTCAAATTTTTGAATCGCACGATCCAAGGCATGGGAACGTTGACTGGTCGGCACATCCCAGCTAGAGCCTGCATACACGCCAATATGAAGCACGGTCGGTTGCTGTTTCCACCAATAAAAACCAGCGCTCGCACAGAGCGCTAAAAGGAGACCAAGCCCCCAACAAAGATGCTTTCGCTTCAATTTCATTCTGTATTTCCTTTAGAAAAATCACGTCTCGTCACTCCCGTTTGGACTGACCAGATCGCTAATTGCGTTCGATCTCTTAGGTTTAATTTCGCCAAAATCGTTGATAAGTAATTACGCACGGTTCCTTCTGACAAGAAGAGTTTGGCCGCAATTTCTTTATTGGACTCCCCATAGCCGACTTCTTGGATAATGCGCCATTCCGTCGTGCTCAAATCCTTGACATTGTCCTCATCTACAGCAATAGAGAAGTTGGTCTTGGCCATTTGTGAGAAAATTTGAAAGACTTTACTAGCGATATTCGGGTTGATCATGGCTCCGCCTTGATACACCACCTTAATCGCTTCATAGAGTTCCTCTGTCGAGGCTCCCTTTAAAAGATAACCTGAAGCACCATACTTGAGTGCACTATAGATAAATTCATCATCATCAAAGGTCGTTAAAATAATAATTTTGATATCCGGATAGTGCTCTTTTACCTCTTTTGTCGCCAAAACCCCATCCATGCCTGGCATCCGAATATCCATTAAGATCAGGTCAGGATGTGTCTGTGGAATGCTAGACAAGACGTGATTCCCATCTTCCACTGTGGCCACCACTTCGATATCGGGGTGGGCTGACAAAATAATTTTCAGAGATTCTCGAATCAAGGCCTGGTCATCTGCCACCATTACTTTTATCACCATCTCTATCTCCCTTCTTTATATTTCGGTAAACTGACGCGCGTGAAAAATCCATCGCGACTTTCAAATTGAAGCTGTCCTCCTAGGATGGAAATGCGCTCCATCATCTGCTTGAGCCCATAGCCATAGGTCAAGGTTTCAAACCCAACCCCATTGTCCTGCAACTCGATCAGGTAATCTTCCTTATCTTCAAAAAAATGAAGGCTCATCTGACTAGCATGACCGTGGCGAACCGCATTGGTCGTAGACTCTTGGATCACACGAAAGATTGTATCTTCAATCATGACGTCCATATCGACATCGACCCATTCATAGTGTAAATCAACCTGCAAGTTGGAAAGCGTTTGGTACTCACGGATCATCTTTTCTAAAGCATCTTTGAGGGTTCGTCCCTCAAGGGCACCTGGACGGAGGCGGTTGAGAGAGCCTCTCACATCCTGGATTCCTTCACGAACCACTTCTGATACGCTTTTCACCTGCTCTTTTGCCCGATTGGGATCGATATCAATCAAGACTCCGACAGCATCCAGCCCTGCCGAGATCCCTGTTAGCGCGTGCCCCAAGGTATCGTGAATTTCCCGAGCAATCCGCTTACGTTCCCGATCTTCTGCAATCTTCTCAGACAAGGCCATATAGTTGTTCAACTCTGTATTGACCTTTGAAACCATGGCCAACTCTTCTTCCACTTCGTGGTTTTCCGCAAGGACATTCATAATATAGAACAAAAGCGAAATAATGAAGAGCACCATATTCAAGGCATAGAGGGAATTCTTTAAGAAAAAGGCCAGAATCCGGATGGAGGCGGGGTAAAAATGAATATAGACATCCAGAGAAGGTATCGGAAAGAAAAGCGAAAAGACGTCTGAATTGGTCACAAGAAGCATCAAGAAACTTACTAGGATAAACGCAAACCAATACTTGCGGTCTCGCTTGGTATTCAACTCTTTGGAACCATAGAAGATATCCGCAAAAACCAAGAGAATGAGCCCGTTATAAGCTACATTTTGGACCCACATCAAGAGCAACATCAGGAGGATCTCCAGAATATTCCACTTATCAAAAATGGACCATCGACTCGTTTGAGACCGATAACGACTCATGGAAATCAAGGCAATCCCAGCAAATAAGAGTGCAGACAACCAAAAAGTTGTAGAGGGCGCAAAAGGAATGCGCTCTAAGCGTTCTACTAATAGAGAAGCTTGCCGTTGGGCAATAATATAGTTGGTTGCTTGAAGATAGATGATACTGTTGAGCATAACAGCGATAAAATTTACGACCATCAGGATGGCCAAACTGTATCTCACACCTCTAAATTTTCTCATTACTGCCACCCATTCACATCAAAGTGATCGATGTTTTCCTTTGTCATCATTTGCACCGGAATGGTTATTTCTTTTTGGTAGTTCTTCCCATCAGCCATATCTTGTATGACCTCCATCACGCGGTCTCCCATCTTCAAAGGAGACTGGGCAACGGTTCCTACAACATCATCTGTCGAGTGCAGCAAGGCTTTCATATCTGGTGAGCCATCGATCCCATAAATCGCAATGGGATGGGTGATTCCTTGCTCCTTGATCGCTGCTAAAGCTCCTATAGCCGAGCGGTCATTTAGGGCAACTAGTGTATCGACATTCCCCCCTGACTGCAAGAACTTACGGACAGCTGGCATGGCGATCTCCGTCTGACCCTTGGTTTCTAGTTCCGAGATAATCTCATAAGCCCCATGTCCTTTGATCGTATCCTTAAATCCCTGAATCCGCGTATCTGCTGAAACAGTCCCTTTGTGCTCCAAGAGAAGGATCTGAGCATTTGAAGAGCGTTTCATCAGCTCTTTCGCAATCAAGACTCCTGCTTGGTAGTTGTCGGAGACAATGCTGGCATCCGGCTTAAAATGCTTGAGCTGGGTATCAACTGCAATGATCTTAATTCCTTGTTTTCTAGCTTTTTTAAGAGCCCTTAAAATGGGCTGACTATCCCCTTTGACCGGATTAATCACAATCACATTTACTTTTTGGGCGCAAAAATCATCGATCTGCTGGCTCTGCCTTTTTTCATCCAATTCCGGATCTCGAACAGATACAAGAGCCCCTCTCTCATCGGCAATCCGACTAATTTCCGAATGAATACTTTTATAGAACTCATTGTTCATGGTCATATAGGTGACACCAATCTTGGTCTGATCCTTGATGCTACTGGTTTGACAAACGGCATAGATCCACAAGAGGATGCAGGTCACTGGAATCACCAGTAGAACTCGTTTTATCAGCCATTTTAACCGTTCTTTTCTTTCTTCTTTCCCCTTCAAACCCCGTTCCTTTTCTGAAAATTTTGAATATATATTACTTTATTTTACTACTTTTTCAAGATAAATGCTGGCTTTTATTGTACAGATGCATATTTTTGATTTATTTTTAAAAGAGTAGTTCCCGAATGAAACCCCTAGCAAGTAGCAAAAAAGCTGGTCTATAAACGAACCAGCTTTCTTTTTTGATCCTAAAAAGGAAGATCTTCCTCTTCTAAGATGATGTCGGCTAAATCTCCCGTTCCACCATTTTCGCGCATCGCTCGCTGAGCGCGGCTCTCTAGCAACTGAAAACTTTGGCAGAGGACCTCTGTCACATACTGCATGACCCCATTTTTCTCGTAGCGGCGCGTCCGAATCTCTCCATCCAAAGAGATCAAGCTCCCTTTACTGGCATAACTAGCCATGGTTTCAGCCAATTTCCCCCAGACAACGACATTAACAAAATCAGTCTCTCGCTCCCCGTTTTGATCCTTGTAGCGACGATTGACTGCAACAGTCACTCGGGCAACGGATTTATCTGTGCTGGTTTTGTGCAATTCTGGAGCCGCCACCAGGCGACCGATTAAAATAACTTTATTATACATCATTTACCTCCTATCTATTTATTCGAAAAAATTTCAAAAAATGGAGGTGACAAACCAAAATCAAAAAAATCTAGGATCCAAAACATCCTAGATTCTTCTCTTTATTCGTGCCAGTGACGAGCAGGATCAAAAGGTGTCCCTGCTACTTCTGCGTCATCCAATTCAATAATGCCTCGTTTTTGAGGAGCATTTGGTAAGTGCAATTCACGCGGGCTGCACATCATGCCATAGCTTTTTTCTCCACGAAGAGCCCCTGGGAAAATCAAGCTACCATCCGGCATCATAGCACCTGGAAGAGCGACAATGGTCTTGAGGCCAACACGCGCATTTGGAGCTCCTGCTACGATCTGAACCGTCTTATCTGGTCCAACTGCTACTTGGCAGATATTCAAGTGGTCACTATCTGGATGGGCTACCATTTCAAGGATTTCTCCCACCACAAATTTTGGTTCCCGATCATTGACCAAACGTTCTGCGAAGCCTTCTTTTTCCAATTCTTGGTTCAAACGATCCACTTGCTCATCTGTCAAAAAGACTTGTCCCTTGCCTTCGATGGCGAAGAAAGATGAGGCATCAAAGATATTCCAGGCAACGGTTTCTTGCTTGTCCTCACGGTAAACGCGTGCCACTTTCCCTTTTCTCTCCACCGCGAGCTTTGCATCTCCACTATTTTTCAAGGTCAGCATCAAGACATCGCCGACTTGTTCTTTGTTGTATGTTACAATCATGATTTTCTCCTATTTTAATCCTGCTAAGAATGCTGTAATCTGCGCTTTGGTTTTCCGATCTCGATTGACAAACCGACCGATTTCCTTATCCTTTTCCAGAACCACCAAACTAGGGATCCCATAAACATCCCAGACTTTCGCCAGATCCATATAGGCATCTCGGTCAAGCAAGATAAAGGTAAATTCAGGATTTTCAGTCTCAATCTCCGGCAAAAAAGGCTTGAGGTAACGACAATCCCCACACCAATCTGCTGAAAAGACAAACACTTTCTTGCCATCTTGCTCTACATATGAAGCAATTTCTTCTATAGAACTCGGTATAATCATAGTTTTTCCTCTTCGTAATGCAAGAGACCGTCCTCGTAGACAAAGCGGTAATGGCGCTCATCTTCAAAAATGACACCACCTACTAAGCGCTCTTCACTAGACTCGTAGAGTTCCACGTACAGGGTCGCAATCGTCCCCATGGCTTCCATTTGCTCCCGTACTTCTGCTACCAACTCTTCTTGGGTACGGAGACGCTTTTGATCTTTGGCGATTTTATAAACACCGGCCGCAAGAGCTCCTGCACTTGCTACAGCCAGACTAGACAAAATAATTTTTTTAGCTTTCATAGTGCCTATTGTAACACAAAATAAGCAGAGGGACAACGGTCTAAGCTGGATCTCTCCCTCCGATTTTAGAGACTGATTTCCATAATAACGCTACCATCCTTGTAGAAAAAGTGATAAAATAGCATCAGAAAGAAGGTAACCTATGACTGATTTATTTTCTAAAATCAAAGAAGTAACTGAAATCCCTGCTATCTCAGGTCATGAAGCTCCTGTACGGGATTATTTGCGCCAACAATTGACCCCTCATGTTGACGAAATCGTGACAGATGGTCTCGGTGGGATCTTTGGGGTCAAACATTCAACAGCTGCCGATGCTCCTCGTATCTTAGTAGCTGCCCACATGGACGAAGTTGGTTTTATGATCAGCGAAATCAAAGCTGACGGAACTTTCCGTGTTGTCCCAATCGGAGGTTGGAATCCGATGGTCGTTAGCAGCCAACGCTTCAAACTCTTTACACGCGACGGACGTGAATACCCTGCTATTTCAGGATCTGTTCCTCCTCATTTGACACGTGGAACAGGTGGACCAACCGTACCTGCCATTAGCGACATCGTCTTTGATGCAGGCTTTAGCTCTAAAGCCGAAGCTGAAAGCTATGGGGTTCGTCCTGGAGATACCTTGGTCCCAGATAGCTCTGCGATTCTCACTGCTAATGGTAAAAACGTCATCTCAAAAGCATGGGATAACCGCTATGGCGTCTTGATGGTCAGCGAATTGGCCAAGAACCTCTCTGGACAAGCCTTAAACAACGAACTCTATGTAGGGGCCAACGTTCAAGAAGAAGTGGGACTTCGTGGAGCTCACACTTCAACCACTAAATTTGATCCTGAAATCTTCCTTGCTGTAGACTGTTCGCCAGCGGCCGATGTCTTTGGAGACCAAGGTGCGATTGGGGAAGGAACACTGCTTCGCTTCTACGATCCAGGTCACATCATGCTACCAAATATGAAAGATTTCTTGCTCACTACTGCTGAAGAAGCGGGCATCAAATTCCAATATTACTGTGGTAAGGGTGGAACCGACGCTGGTGCCGCACACTTGAAGAATGGTGGAGTGCCATCTACCACCATCGGTGTCTGTGCCCGTTACATTCACTCTCACCAAACCCTCTATGCCATGGATGATTTCTTGCAAGCGCAAGCCTTCTTACAAGCATTGGTTAAGAAATTGGATCGCTCTACAGTTGATTTGATCAAACACTATTAAGCAACATCGATCTGAAGCCCCGTAAGGGGCTTTTTTAGAGGGAAAACAAGGTTCTCTTTGAAACTTTCCAGCATGAGTCACCATTAAGCCCTTTGGCATCCACACTCCCCTATGGAAAGTATCTTAGAATATTTTATCTTCCATCTGTTTTCTGATATAATATGAAAGAATGAAATGGTAAGGAACTGAACACTCATCCTTGGTTCCGTGTAGCAGGCCCTTCCCTTATATACAGGAGTTTTACATGAAAAAACAAGCTTTTAGTTCTGAAAAGTATTTGAACTTGCAACGTGACCACATTATTGAGCGGATCAATCAATTCGATGGCAAGCTCTACCTTGAATTTGGTGGTAAGATGTTAGAGGACTTCCACGCTGCTCGTGTCCTCCCTGGATACGAACCAGACAATAAGATCAAGCTGCTCCAAGAATTGCGCGACCAGGTGGAAATTGTCATTGCCATCAACGCCAACAACATTGAACACTCAAAAGCCCGTGGAGACCTAGGAATTTCTTATGACCAAGAAGTGCTACGTTTGATCGACAAATTCAATGAATTAGGGATCTTTGTGGGCTCTGTCGTGATCACCCAATATGCTGGACAAGCTGCAGCAGACGCCTTTCGCAAGCAACTGGATAAGAGCGGGATCGCCTCTTATCTCCACTATCCGATCAAGGGCTATCCGACCGATATGGACCATATCATCTCTCCTGAAGGGATGGGGAAAAATGACTACATCAAAACTAGTCGCAATTTGGTCGTTGTGACGGCTCCTGGACCTGGTTCTGGTAAGCTCGCAACTTGTATGTCCAATATGTACCATGACCAATTAAATGGAATCAAATCTGGTTATGCTAAGTTTGAAACCTTCCCAGTTTGGAATCTTCCTTTGCACCACCCAGTCAACTTGGCTTATGAAGCAGCGACTGCCGATCTAGACGATGTCAATATGATCGATCCCTTCCACCTCCAAACCTACGGGGAAACAACGGTCAACTACAACCGCGATATTGAAATCTTCCCTGTCTTGAAGCGCATGTTGGAACGCATCCTAGGAACCTCACCTTATGCTTCTCCAACAGACATGGGCGTCAATATGGTCGGTTTTGCCATTGTGGACAATGACGCTGCGATTGAAGCTTCCCAACAAGAAATCATCCGTCGCTATTACCAAACTATCTTGGATGTCAAAGCTGAACGCGTCGGTGAAGGAGCTGTCAAGAAGATTGAGCTCTTGATGAATGATTTGAGCATTACTCCAAATAATCGGAAAGTGACCGTTCTTGCTCGTCAGAAAGAAGAAGAAACAGGAGAGCCAGCCTTGGCACTTGAATTGCCAAACGGCGAGATGGTAACCGGAAAAACCTCCGATCTCTTTGGCCCAACCGCAGCCCTCTTGATCAATGCGATCAAGAAATTGGCGCATATTGATAAAGAAACCAAATTAATCGAGCCAGAATACGTCCAACCTATCCAAGGCTTGAAGATCAATCATTTGGGTAGCCGCAACCCTCGTCTTCACTCAAACGAGATCCTCATTGCCCTTGCTATTACAGCCATGACCAATGAAGACGCTAAGCTTGCTATGCAAGAATTAGGCAAGTTGAAAGGCAGTGAAGCCCACTCAACCGTGATGCTAACAGACGAAGACAAGAATGTCCTTCGCAAGCTCGGTATCAACGTCACCATGGACCCTGTCTACCAGTACGATCGTTTGTATCGTAAATAAACTAAGACAAACAAAAACAATCCCTGTTTTAGGAATTGTTCAGATTGAAGACAAAGTCTTCTTAAAAAACTTTCCTTAGGTGAGTACGGACGTCAGCGAACTTCTACGAAGTTCCATGACTAATTATTGAGCCTAAGGTCTCAATAATTCCGAGTGCCTGAAACGGTATTGTTTCAGGCACTTTTCTCACGGCGGAAAGTTTCATTAGATGACTGAATAACTATAACGAGTATAATTTTTAAAGAATTGATTAGATTCTATTAAAGATTCGTTTATCTACGCTCTCAACAATCCCTGCTCGAGGGATTGTTTTTTTATAATGCAAAGAAGAGAAACTATTTGACAGCCTCCCATAATTGGCGAATGGGCTTTCTTTGAACAGGGTCCACAAAATGAGGAGCAATTTCATTCAAAGATTCTAGGACAAAGGCACGTTCTGCCACATAAGGATGCGGCAAGATCAAGCTCGGACTGTAACAAATGGTGTCATCCATATAGAGCAGATCTAGATCGATCACACGTGGCCCCCACTTGACCTCACGAACACGCCCCATTTCTTGCTCAATGGCAAGTAAGGTTTCTAGTAAATCCTCTGGGGTCATCCAGGTTTCAACCTCTGCCACTTGATTCAAAAAGGTATCCTGCTCCACTCCTCCCCAAGGTTCCGTTTCAATCCTTGTGGACGTTTGAAGAAGGTGAATGCCTCGATCCTTGATTTTTTCTAGCGCCGTCTCTAGCTGCAGTTGTTTATCTCCCATATTGGTACCAAGGCCAATAAAGGCTCGTTTTTTCTCTCGCTCGATTGTCACCGAACAAGTCTCGAGTGGCAAGGGAACAGGAGCCCAAGGTTTTTTCAACTCCAGACGAACTTTTTCTACAAAGGCATAACTTTCGAAAATCTTTTGCACCAATTGAAAGGCAACCGTTTCAATCAGATCGATCTTTTCTGCCTGCATCCACTCGGTCAACTGTTCCGCCAAGATCCCGTAATGGATCGAAGCATCCAAATCTCCTGTGCGGGCAGCACGGGTCATCTCATAATCTACCCATAGGTCTAGGACAAAGCGTTGTCCTAATTCTTTTTCTGCTGGAAAAACACCATGATAGGCGTATACCTCTAAGTCCTTGATCCGTAATTGATCCACTCTCTTCACCTCTTATAGCCGGCCATTAGTGGCCCATGAGTTTATAGGCTTCATTTTTCAAGTCTTTATCTGTCGCAAGCAGTCCACGTGCAGCAGTTGTCACTGTTGCAGTCCCAGGTTTACGGACACCCCGCATGTTCATACACATATGCTCTGCTTCTACACAGACAAGGGCACCTTGCGCTCCAAGATATTCCATCAAGGCATCTGCGATTTCTACCGTCAATCGTTCCTGAATCTGTGGTTTTTTAGCATAAACTTCGACCGTACGAGCCAGTTTTGAAAGCCCAGCAACACGGCCATTTGGAATGTAGGCAATGTGCACTTTTCCATAAAACGGCAAAAAGTGATGCTCACACATGGAATGGAAGAAAATATCCTTCTCAACCACCATATTGTTATCAATGATTTCAAATGATTTAGACAGGTGCTCTTCTGCCGTCTGTCCTAGTCCTGAAAAGATTTCTTGGTACATCTTTGCAATGCGGGACGGGGTTTCTTGAAGCCCTTCACGGTTCTCATCTTCACCGACTGCCTCGATGATCATTTTTACTGCTTCTTCAATTTTCTTTGTATCCATATCATCTCCTAGTTGGATTTTTCTGTTTTTAATAAATAAGGTCGTACCTGGCTAAGGAAATAGAGCGATCCCGTTACAATGAGGAGCTCATCATCTCCAGCTTGCCAGTTTTGTAGAAATTCTCGCCAGTCCACTTCCTCAAGCTGGTGGTGGTTTGCAGCAGCTATCATCTCTTCTTGAGAATAGGCTCTTGGATCTTCAAAGGTCGTGAGGATCAAGCGACTATTTTCCAGTTCCTGCCACTGAATGAGCATCTCTTCTAAGGCTTTGGTCCGGATGCAAGTAAAAAGAATGGTCTTTTTTTGACTTGGGAACAGTTCTCGAAGACTTGCGATCAAAGGCGCAACGGCATGGGGGTTATGGGCCCCGTCCAGCAAGAGCATGGGTTTTTGAGAGATCACTTCCATCCGACCAGGCCAGACAACCTGACGCAAAGCCTTATCTACCAACTCTTTTGACAAGACTTCACGCCCTTCTCTTTCAAAAAGTACATCACAAATACTGATAGCAAGAGCTGCATTTCTGGCCTGGTGATGACCTAAGAGCGCTACTTGATAAGAAGCTGTTTCTCTTTTGGAACTGTGATAAGAAAAGGATTGGCCTGATAAACAAGAGGCCTCTAGCTCAACTTGGTAATCTCTGTCATAGGCTGTTATCGGTGCCTGCTCTTGAATCGCAATGCCTTCAATGACTTGGCTAGCTTCTGCTTCTAATTTCCCTAGAACCAGAGGAATTCCTGGCTTAATGATACCTGCCTTTTCACGGGCAATGGAAGCCAGATCTGGCCCAAGAAGAGCAACATGATCCAAGCCGATCGATGTGATCGCAGTCAGAACGGGCTGGCAGACGTTAGTACTGTCTAGTCGTCCCCCCATACCGACTTCCATAATCACATAATCCAGCTCCTCATGAGCAAAATAATCATAGGCGATCGCCGTCATCACTTCAAATTCCGTCAAACCTTGAAAGATGTCTCTTGATTCTTCAGCTTCCAAGAGCTGTTGGTAGCTATCCAGATAGGTTTGCAGGTCTTGATCGGAGATGGCTTCGCCATTAATGGTGATCTGGTCATTGTAATGGATCAGATAAGGAGAGGTAAAGACTCCAACGCGTAAACCTGACTGCCTCAAGAGTTGGGACAAGGTAGCAATGGTAGAGCCTTTGCCATTGGTCCCCGCAATATGAATGACCCGACAGTCTAGGTGAGGATTTCCTCTCAAAGCCAAGAGAGCTTCCATGCGCTCCAAGCCGAAATGTGGATCTTGGGAACGATAGGCTTCTAGCCAACGAAGATCCAACTGATGTTCTTTTGTCTTCATTTACTTGTATTGTTTTAAATTGGTATCTGCTGCCTCTTGGGCTTGGAAAATGGCTTGCCCCAGACTGGCTGCCATCTTGTGAAGAGGAATATCATGCACCCGCACTACTTCGACTCCTTGACTGGCCGCAATACTCGTCAAATGGCTCGAAGCCAGGTCCCGATTCCAAAAACCAGTCTCCGTTGCAGGATCTGTCTCAAATCCAGCTTCCTCAATAATATTGACCACAAAGCGTTTGCGGGAGACCCCTAGAAAGATCGGATACCCCTTTTGGTGAATCGTCCCAAGTTCTTGTAATAAGAGTAAGTTCTCGCGCTTGGTCAAACCAAAGCCGATCCCAGGGTCTAGCATGATCCGTTCCGTCTGGACACCGGCTTCTTTTGCGACCGCAAGCGAGCGGTCAAAGAAGGTCCACATCACGTCTTGAATCGGCTCTTGAGCCATCTGTTGAAGTTCTTGCTCTGAAAAGACTGGTTCGAAACCAAAACGTGGAAAGATAGTGGAACTTGGATGATGCGGTCTTGCCATCACTGGATTAAACATGAGAACTGCGCTGGCTTCATGCTCCGCAACCACAGTAGCCATCTTAGAATCTCCAAGAAAACCAGTAATATCATTGACAATATCGGCTCCAGCTTCCAGCGCTGCCGCCACCACCTGGGACTTCCAGGTATCCACTGAAATCAAGACATCACTTTCTTTCCGAATGGCTTCGATCACCGGAACCACACGGTCAATCTCTTCTTGGATCTCTACATAATGACTACCTGGTCGGGTTGATTCTCCTCCAATATCTAGGATCTGAGCCCCTTCTTGGATCAGTTTTCTCGCCTGCTGCAAGGCTGCATCCACACTCGTATACTTACCGCCATCAGAAAATGAATCCGGAGTGACATTTAAGATCCCACAAAGAAGGGTCCCTTGGCCACTCAGCCATTTATTATCAATCATTTTCGTCCTCCTTTGATTCCCTTCCTACAGCATGATTGCGAACAAAAGAGGCTAGAACAAATGTTCTAAACCTCTGAGTTCATTCTCCATACGGATTGCTTATTTTTTCTGACCTTCTGTACGAAGATTCTGCATCAAAACTCATTGGTACCTACCATTTTATCATAATTTATCATGGAAGAAAACTCTCGATACCGGCAATAAACAAAGGAGGAGTACAGCCGGATAATAATAAGCTAGCGCATTCAAAGTCATATGGAGACAGATGCTATACTCGATCCGCTTGTAGCGATAAGCCACCCAAGTTAAGATCAAGGACATGCCTCCGTAAGCTACCCATTCCCCCAGGGTACTCGGACCATGCAAGTAAGTAAAAAAGAGAGCACCGGCTAGGTAACCGATCGGTTCTGCCCCTCGAAAGATCAAACGAGGGATGATGGCCCGACAGAGCAGCTCTTCTAGAATCGGAGCGACAAGGATCACGACCATGCCCATAGCAAGAAAAGGAGCATGAGATTGTAGTTCATTCAGAGCCGCTTGGTTTGCCGTCGTACCACCTGCCTCTTGTTTCAACAAGGGATAGGCGAGCAGGTTATTAGCCATCAACAAGAGAAGAAAAAGAAAATTTCTCCCCAGAGCCGGCCAGGTTATGACCCGAACATCCAAGTTCTCCAGAGGGCTCATCTTAATGACCCTATAAAAAACAAAGAGCACCGCCACTGTCACCAAGAGAGTGAGGATGGTGACCCACCTTGCATCCATTCCTTCTTGAAGGGAATAAACCATGGTGATGAGGGGAAATTGTGAGAGAAAGAATAAGGGCACAAAAAGCAGGAGCCAGAGGGCATTCTTACATAATGGGTGCTCTCGAACAAAAGACTGTATATTTTTCAATGGACAACCTCTTTCTTGTATAAAATAAGAAGGCTGGGGCTTTCGCCTCCAGCCTTCTCACTTTATTTCAGTTTACTGATTTTTGAAACGTTCAACGTCACGCGCAATCACCAACTCTTCATCAGTTGGAATCACCAATACCTTCACACGGGAATCATCTGTGGAAATATCTCCAACAACTCCAAAGACGTTCTTTTCAGGGTCGACCTTGCAGCCAAACCAGCTGATCCCATTGATAATAGAAGAACGAACGTTTACTGCATTTTCACCGATTCCTGCTGTAAAGATGATGGCATCTGCACCGTTCAAGACAGCCAAGTATTGACCGATGTATTTTTGCAAACGATCGATAAAGATATCGTAAGCCAATTTAGCTTTTTCGTCTCCATTCTGCATCGCTGTATGAATATCCCGCATGTCGCTAGAAGATTCAGAAACACCCAGAAGACCTGATTCACGATTGAGGATGCGGCTGATATCTTCAGGCTTACTGAAATCCTCTGTATGTTCCATCAAGTAAGGAATAATCGCTGGATCGAGATCCCCTGTACGGGTTCCCATCATGACTCCACCTAGAGGGGTGAAACCCATTGAAGTATCGACAGAGATTCCCTTGTCAACCGCTGTAACAGATACACCATTTCCAACGTGACAGGTGATCAATTTCAATTCTTCTAATGGTTTTCCGAGAAGTTTAGCTGCTTCTCCAGCCACATACTGATGACTGGTCCCATGAGCACCGTACTTACGGACCTTATTTTCTGTGTAATATTTGGTTGGAAGAGGGTAACGATAAGCTTTTTCCGGCATGGTTGTATGGAAAGAAGTATCAAATACCACAACACTGGTAATATTTGGACAAATCTCTCTAAAGGCACGAATTCCAGCTGCATTTGCAGGATTATGAAGAGGTGCTAATAAAGACAATTCTTCTACTTTTCGAAGGACTTCGTCATCTACCAAGGCAGAATCCTTGAAGTATTCTCCACCAGCAACGACGCGGTGGCCCACACCTGTAATCTCATCGTAGGATTTGATAATATCAAAACGAATCAAATCATCCAACAAAATTTTTACAGCTTGTGTATGGTCCTGGATATCTAATACTTGTTTTTCAGAGCGTCCATCAAATTTAACAGTTGAAATAGAATCTTTCAAACCGATCCGTTCAATCAACCCTTTTGCAAGAACAGTTTCCTCTGGCATTTGGTACAATTGCCATTTCAAACTAGAGCTTCCTGCATTAATAGAAATTGTTTTCGACATATATTCACCTCATTAAGCGTTTTCACTTCCTCTATTATATCAGATCTTTGATCAAATTTCACTATCCTTTAACCAGTTTTGGAAACTTTCCATAAAGTGAACCACCTGGTCTTGATCCTGGAGATCGGTAAACGGATAGACAAAGGGCTGAACAGACTCTTCTTCTTGTTTTCGTAGGACGAAAATCGTCTTAGCATAGGCTGGATTTAAAAAAAGAGATTCTGGCAAGGTCAGCATGGCAAGGAGTTGAGCTTTGTCTGTTAGCCAAGCTTTTAAAAGGTCACTCTGAGGGCTCGTCAAGAGGTTATTTGGAGCTAAAAAGATGGCAACTCCTTGAGGTTTCAGATATTTCAGAGCCTGTTCCATCATAAGGTGATGGGCATAGGTATGGCCTTCGGAGCTCGCTACCTGATAGCGCTGTGCAATCGCATCATCTGGATAATAGCCAATCGGTAAGTCGCTAACGATCAAGTCACTTTCTTTCAACACTTGTGGACGCACCGCGTCGCCTTGTGCAAAGACAACACTGGATTCCATCACATCTGCGATACTAGCAGATAGGTCAATCAAAAGATCATCCACTTCCAATCCTAAGTAATCAATCGTGAGGCGGCTATTGTTGACAATGGTCTCAGCGAGATTTCCGGTTCCACTTCCCACTTCTAAGACATCCAAATGGTCGCTTTTAGCCAACTGATCGATCAAAAATGTAATGATAAAACCAATCGCATCTGGTGTGAACTGGTGATTCGCTTGTAAAGGTTCTGTCTGAGCAGCTTTCATAAAAAGGAATTGGTAGGCTCTGCGCCATTCTTCCTTACTTAAACCTAGTTCTTTTAATTTTTTGCTATTGTTTTTAACAAGGTCTAGATCCGTCTTGCCATCCAAATACATGACATTTTGTTCAATCAAGGCGTCATAAAAGTTGGTCGACAATTCATTTTGAATACTTTGAGTGTTTTCTAATAGATAGGTATAAGCTTGTTCAATTTTTTCGAAATTCATGATTTCCTCCGCACCCTATCATACCAAAAATTAGTCTTTTTCGCTATTTTCTGATGGGTCCTTGGCCTCGTTTGGCGTCTCTTCAGAAGGCGTTTCGGTCCCTGCCTTCTCCTTATCTTTCTGTTTCTTCTTCTTTTCTTTTTGACTCTTCTTGCTTTCTTTTTCTTCCCTTACAGGAAGCACAAACTCATAGCTTTCGCCATTCATCTCAGCTTGGGCATGAAGAAAATCGTTGTCCTTCTTTAGCTGAACAACTCCAGACTTTAAATGAATCTCTGATGCCTTCTCGTCACTTTTTCCTTTTTCAAGAGCCAGTTGTACCAAAGCGTAGGCTCGAAGACGATCTTGACTCGTCTTTAAGATCCGTTTTTCCGCGACCTGACGGTGCAGGTAAAACTGAAGCAAGAGACTGAAAATTACTGCCATCAAGAGGGCGTAGAGCAAGACACCAGCCTTAACTTTTTTCATTTTGTATCGCTGGTACCACATGGTAGACATACTCCCTTTCTAGACCTTCTTCAAAATTCAAACGCAGATGAAGCAACTCTCCCTCCTGCCAAATCTGACTAGAGTGAACACCTGAAATCATAGGCTGATAGCCCCTGCCCTTATCATCTGTTTTTCGGATATCATCTCCTTTAGATTGGCCAATAGCAATTGGTTTTTGATCCTGAACCAAGTAGATATGATTGTCCGCTACTTTTTCAAAATGACTCCGGTCCAATTCCACCTGCAATTGTTGCTGAAAAAGTATCCATTCTTCTTGCTTTTGATGCGCCTGGTAGTCCAATTCAGCATGCAGGAGCTTGGTTAAGCCTTGAAAGACCAACACTCCCCCACTGAGCACCAAGAGAGCGACCAAGGCTTCGAGCAGGGTAAAGGCCTTTACCTTTCCTTTATTCCACATGCAGCACCACCTTTCCTTGATGATAGACCGTAAGTTGATCGGCATCTTTTTCGACTTGAACTTGAATACCATTGGCCTCCAGATGATTTTGCCCTGTCTGAAGCGCCATTTGAGCGACCGACAAGACTTCTACCTCTTTGAAATCCGCTAGTCGCTCCTTGCGCGAACGGCGGATCTCCCCTAACAATAAGGTCGTAATCATGGCAAATAAACCCAAGGCTACTAAGGATTCTATGAGAATACTAGCGGGAACGGATGCTTTTTTTAATTTTCCCATTTCCAAGTGAAAGCTGATAAGTCACCACTCCTCTCTGTGTCTGAAAGTGAACATTGGCTAGCGAAGAATTGCCACCTGCTCGGTCCAATCGAATAGTTTTAGGATCTTGCAAAATGACAGAATCAGGAATCTCCACCGTCTGGTAGGGCGTTTGAATCTTCCTTGCAGTCACTTCAACATCCAATTCCGTTTGCCTTGCCAATGCTATCTTTTGGCTTTCTTGATAGAGATGTTCAAACTCTGCAAAAAATACTTTTTCTTCCACCTGCTGAAAGCTCGTCTTGATCGATCCCGATAAGCCCAGATAGATAAAACTGACGATCATCAAGGTCAGAAGGGTCTCCACCAAAGTGAAGGCCTTAATCTGCAACCGCACGAGTTTCTCCACTATTTTTCGCATAATAGGCACGGTAGGATTCAGCTTGTTTGTTGGTAATATTTCCATCCGCAATCAGTTTTGCTAGAGTGGCTTGGTCATTGGTATGATTGAGCTCATACAATTCAGCCTGGCTTTCGACCACCTTCACAACCGCTGCATTTCCTGTCTCTTTCACGGAGTCTTTTTGCTTGGTCAAATTCGGCACAAAGAGCAATAAGAGCACACTGATGATCAATAAGACCACCAACATTTCAATAAGTGTAAAAGCTTTAACCTTATAGGTTTTTATTTTTTTCATAAATGAACCTCCATATTTTGATAAATCGGCAGCAACATGGCTGCATAGAGTAACACAATCACAAGAGCCACAAAGATAAACACCAAGGGTTGTATCACATTCATGGCCTTGTGAACCCGACGAAAGAAATCTTCCCATGTTTTTTCAGCGTAGATCTCTAGTTCATTTCCGAGCTTTGATTTGACTTCACCATATTCAATCATAAGGGGCAATTCTTCTTTGAAAAAAGGATACCCCCCGACCGTCTCTGAAAAAGACTGGCCACGGTCTAAAGAAAGAGCTAAGTCCCTTCCAATTTCTTGAAAAAGCTGGGATTTTTGGTCCTGCATCATGGAAAAAATCTGAGACAACTCCAATCCTTGCCCAATCAGATTGCCCCATTCTCTAGCATAATAGGCTGTCAAATAAGCTTGAATCATGCCTTTTCCGAAAGGCAGATGAGACAAGGTTCTAAAAACGTTGATCTTGCCTGACTTTCGATAATAGAGAAAGCCGAGTAAGAAGAAGGTCACCAGTCCCGCTCCTAAGGCCAAAAAGAGTTGGGGGAAGGAACTGATCAATTGCGTCCCAATATTTTGAGCATCCATTTGGGGGAGCAAATAATTACGCAAGCCTAGCATAATCAGAACTAAAAATCCAAGCAAGATGAGAGGATAGGTGCTCACCTCAATCAGCTTTTTCTTGACCTTGCGCATGTTTTCTAAGTAAGCACTGATTTTCTCCAAGCTCAATGAAAGATTGCCATGGAGCTCAGCGAGAGACAGCTGTGTCGTCACTGCATCTGAAAAACCGATCCCCGCCATCATCTCTGAAAAACTCCGCCCCCGAGAAAGGTCCTCTCGCATCTGGGAAACCAAACGACTCTCCACTAGGTGAGAGCGATCCAGAAAATCGACGATCTCAGACAGATGAAAACCACTCGAATAAAGATTCAAAAACAATTCAATGATTTGCTTTTGTTTAGCGGTAGATAATTTTTTCGGCTTGCGCCTGAGCCAGCTGGATATATCCCGATTGAGCCAAGAGATCCATTTGTTGGTTCCAGCGGCTGGCTGAGTGCTCTTGGTAGTTTTCCGTCGCAAAATCGACCACACCTCCTCCTGCAATTAATCGTTGGTAGCAAATACCTTGTAAAACTGTCTTGAGCTCTTCCTCGCTCACTCCAAGTTCTAAGAGCCTCTCATAAACACCTCGAACGCTCTTGGCATGAATAGTAGAGAAGACGGTGACTCCTGTCAAACTAGCTCGTACGACTGCACGAGCTGTTTCCTTATCTCGGATTTCTCCAATAATGAGAAGGTCCGGCCGATGGCGCAAGGAGAGTTTGATCAGGTTGTCATAGGTCATGCCGATCTGGTCATTCAGCTGGAGCTGAAGCATATTCTCTTGCTTGATCTCGACAGGATCTTCAATGGACATGACTTGCTGGTCCGCAAAGCGCTCTTGCGCCAACGCATGCATGAGAGTGGTCTTTCCCGAGCCAACGGGACCCGCAAAAAGATAAAGCCCACGACCAGCCAATTTCTTCTGCAAGTCCGGCAACTGGTCAAACCAAAACCGCAATTCACGTTCCTCATCATGCAAGAGCCGAATGACCAAGCTTTCATAGCCACGATAATCCCCCACTGTCGACAAGCGAATCGAAACCACTCCATCCTCTAATGGGTAATCACACGATCCTAGCTGGCTGCGCCTTTTTTCTCCTACATTCATCCCTGCTGCAAATTTGAAGTGGCTAATAATAGCTGTCATGTCCTCAAAAGGGAAGGACTGTACAAAACGTCTCTCATCTCCCACCCTCATAAAAACCTGGTACTCCTCCTTCCGAGGAATGAAGTAAAGATCCTGAGCTTCTTCCTTTTTCCCCAGGCGGATCAATTTTTTTGCAATTTCTTGAACCATAGTTCCTCCTCTCACTTATACTATTCGAAAAAGAAGACAAAAAAAGAAGACTTTCTAGATCGCTCTAAAAAATCTTCCGAATTTCTCTTATGACAGGGTCGTCCCCTTTTTTGAATCGATTGTATATTGACAAGAACGGTGTTTGCGACTGCCTTTTTCCTTTTCATAACCTGGACGGAGCTTGCTTTTAGGGATCTTATGCTCGTCTTCTAAGAGGACAAGCGAGTGGAAAAACTGCACATCATCACTGCAGTCCTCACACCACTCTTGCTCTTTGGTATCCCAAAAGATTGTCATGAGATCACTCCGACTCTTATAACTTGGAAAGTGTGCATTCAACTCCAACCATTTCTGCTTGTAGTATTTCAAAGCCTGGTAATAGTCTTCAAACTTCCGACTACTCACGATATCTTCTTCCCAACCTTCTAAAAACCACCAGGGTTCACAGTCCCCGTACATTTCAATTACTCGATACATTAACTCTTCCATCCTTTGTATCCTCTATTATATAGAAAATCCTTTGAGAATAAAAGTTTTCTGCTCAGAGCATCATTTTTCAGGTAATTTTCAATTGATTTTTGCTATTTTTTTCAAAAATAGACTACTTGATTTCTCTTGGGTCCTTTTTTCGAGAATCAAAAAAAGAGCTTCCCAACAAAATGGCGAGCCATCTTGGGGAACTCTCTCTTCT
Organism: Streptococcus sp. S1; assembly: GCF_034137685.1. NCBI lineage: Bacteria > Bacillati > Bacillota > Bacilli > Lactobacillales > Streptococcaceae > Streptococcus > Streptococcus dentalis. The sequence continues at coordinate 228,000 of NZ_CP139418.1, forward strand.
CAAGTATTTAGAACAATTCAAGTGCAATCATAGTTGTCATGGTTGCATCGTAATAGTTGTTCAGAGGTAGATCTTGTGTAAAGATATACTTGTTCTGTTGAACCAATTTCAAATAGCCTTTTTCTTGTTCAGAGGCATAGACAATCGGTGCCAAAAAGCTTGCTGCCTGATGAATATTCAGGGCCTTCCCTTTCAAATCATAACCCGCATACAGGTTTCTTTGACTCTTGAAAAAGTTTAGCATCTTTTTCACCAATTTTTGACTGTCTGCGTCCTTGCTTTGAATAAGGTTGTATGGAAGACGACAAGCGTTATAAGAATAGGCACCATCATACTTGGATTCAATCGTCTTGGGATCCGCTACACGCGTTCCTTGCTCATCTACCCAGATGAAATCAGGTAGTAAACCTGTTTTTGTTTGGGAGCTAATCGTTTGGAGTTGCTGCAACATCTTTTCTTTGATAGCCAACCACTTCGAATCTTTTGTCACTTCATAAAAGATCTGGAATTGTGCTGGCAATGTATCAGACGTCCGCATCAAATGATAAAATTCCGAATCCTGATTGGCCCAATTTCCCACCGTTAATACACCGTTTTCTTCATTGTAATTGTATGAGAGAACATCTTCTAAAATCGCTTTTGCTTGTGCTTGGTAGTCTTTAGCTTGCTTTGGCCATGGCCGAGCAGCTTTTAGAAGAGCATAGGCAATGTAGAGATCCCCATCTGTTGCGTTATGCCCCTCAACACTCGCCTCCCCATTGGCAATAGTTTGTTTCCAAGACATCAATTGGGTGCCTTCTAAGCGATGATTTAGATAATATTGATAGAGTCGGTCAAAGTCTGCTTGTTGGGCTTGTCCTTTTTCGGCAGCTGCGACAGTAATCAGCATTCCATAACTTTGTGCCTCGGATAAAACCACCGTTTGATTGCGATCATTGGTAGTTCGAACATAGGATTCTTTCCCTTTTGAAACAACAAAATGCTCATTCCACTGACGATAAATTCGATTTCGCATCTCCACTTTACTTCTCGTTCTCGCTAAAAACAAGGTCAAACAGAAAATGCAAAGGATGACTAGAAACCATACATATCTCATCTTTTTCGTATTCATAATTTCTCCTATCCTGCGAATCGTTTTGTTTTAACCCATTTGGTTTCTTTCCGGTGCAATAGTTTATCCATCACAATCGAAGAGATGGCATCAATTGACACAATGATAAACAGTTGAGAATAGGTGAAATAGGCAGCTAGGGCTAACCAAATTTGCTTGGTGGTTGCTTGACCAAATTGTGAGGCAAGAGCCACATTAATCTGAAGAAGATAAAGCCCAATCATCAAGACCCAATTGAAGAGCATCAACTGCGCAATATAGATATTTTCAGAATCAAAAGCAAACGGAATCTGAACACCTGGTACCACTGTATGGATACACATGGCCAGAATATTGGCAAAAAAGATCAAATCAGATAAGATGATCGCTGCATTAAACCAGAAGAAAACACAGGAATAGTTAGTCACTTCTAACTTCACACGCCAATTTCCCTTACCAAATAAATGCTTGAAGTTAGAAAGAACCACTTCATAATTCCCTTTGGCCCAACGTTTCCGTTGCATATAATAACTCTTCAGAGTTTCCGGCTCTTGTTGGAAGGCTTCTGAATTATAGGCTAGCGCAATCAACTTCCCACTTTGCATAATCTTGAAGGAAATATCGGTATCTTCTGTTAAGGCACCATTTTTCCATCCTCCAATACTCTTGACAAACTCAGTTTGAATAATGAAATTGGTTCCTGGAATCCGTCCAATCTTGAAGAGATGCCACATGCCCACATGATGAACCCGTTGGGTGACAACAATCTCTTGGTTGATACAGCGGGTCAAGAAGTTTTGATTGGCATTCCGTGTTTTATTGCGACCGAAAGAAGCCACATGACGTTCTGGATCTTTGAGCACTTCTTTCACAAGGAAATAAAGAGCATTCTTTTCAGGCATGGCATCTGCATCATAGACGCAGATATAGTCTCCAGTCGCCATCGCCAAAGCGTCATTTAGCACACCGGCTTTCCCACCTGTCCCACTTCGATTGATAATGGTCAAATCACGTCCTGCATACTCTGGCAATGCTTTAACCGCTAAACACTCTTCATAGGTGCGATCGGAACAATTATCCGCAAAGAGCAGTAATTCTACACGATCATGTGGGTAGTTCATATCAAGGATCGCTTTGGCGGTTTGTGCAATAACCACATCTTCATTATGGGCGGGTACGACGATCGTCACTTTTGGATAATAAGGAAGCGGATCCGTATTGACACGAAAATCACTGTGTTTAAACCAAAAATGAACAGCTGAAAAGAGGATTACTAGGCCCCATGCTAAGGACAGCCAAATCGAAATCAAGGCAATAATCATCACAATTTGACTAATCATGGTCCACCGCCTTAAAGTTTTTATTGACACGGCGGTAAATCACCGTATAAGCTACAAATAATACAATAAAGCACAAGGCAAAAAATACACTAATGCCTACAGCTATATTAAAAAATATATTTGTAAGAGACATGTCTTCCTCCTAATATTCCACAATAATATCTGTTTCAAGTTGACGTTTTAAGTAACGAATCACTTCTTTATAGCGATAGTATTTAGTTCGATTGGATTGATCCACTACAAGAAATCCTGACTGAAATTGGATGCCCTGAATTCCATCTTCTCCTTGGAAAACCAGTCCTTCCAACTGCGGTTTTAAGACCGTCATATAATTGCTCTGCAGATCCTGCTCACTATTAGAAGATAAGATCAAAAAATTACCGTCTGATACATAATACAAGCTTTCATTTGGTTTCAGATGATGCGTTAACAAATAGTTGATTTGGTTCAAGGTCCGATTGTATTCCCTCGGTTGCAATTGGAAGAACAATTCCTCGTGCGACCAGTGAATGAGTAAGGCTTGAATCGTATCATTGGTTTGTCCGCTGTAAGAAGCGATGCGATTGCGGTAATCTGCGTAAGCTTCTGGCTCTTGATCCTTTACTTTTGCAATCTCTTTAAAGAGGTGATAACGAATTTGAATCAAGATTCCAATCAAGATCGGAAAACTAAAAAGTAAGAGTAAGGCTTGATGGAACGGGATATAGACAACACCCGCCACCAAAAAGACAATCCCTAGGGCAAATGACAACAGGATGGTCCATGTCAACAATAAATCCGATAAAACAATGGCAGAAAATAATCCTAAAACAAAGAATAATCCTTCTTCAATCAGAATCTCTCTTGCAAAAAACAAGCAGTAAAGTAAAAGAAGTACTTCAAAAACAATCAAAATCAGCAACCATCTACTTAACTTTTCCGTTTTTTTCATTTATTCTTTCTCTCCCTCATGAAATTCTTCGGCAGCCTCCCCCTGGCCAAAGGAATGTTTAATGGCTTGTACGATTCGCTCAGAAGCTTTTCCATCCCCATAAGGATTTCGGGCATTTGCCATTTGAAGATACAGGCTTTCGTTGGTTAAGAGCTCTGTCATCGTCATTTTAACGACGGCAGGATCCGTTCCAACTAATTTCAAGGTCCCTGCTTTGACCCCTTCTGGGCGTTCCGTTGTATCGCGCAATACCAATACCGGTTTTCCTAATGATGGTGCCTCCTCTTGCACCCCACCTGAATCCGACATGATAAAGTAACTTCTAGAAGCTAAGTTGTGGAAGTCAAGCACATCTAAAGGTGCGATGAGGTGGATCCGATCATGATCTCCTAATAGATCGTTTGCCGCCTCTTGGACCGCTGGACTAAGATGCACTGGGTAAACCACTTCAATAGTCGGTTCTTGATCCACCATTTCTCTCAGAGCCCCAAAGACCGCTCGCATGGGTTGGCCTTGATTTTCTCTTCGATGCATGGTGACCAGGATGACTTTTTTAGCTGGATCCAATTGATCCAACACTTCGTGGTGATAGTCCTCTTGAACCGTGAGTTTCAGCGCATCAATGGCAGTATTTCCTGTCACCACAATAGAGGATTCCGGATGATTTTCTTTTAAGAGATTGGCCTTACTTTCACCCGTCGGCGCAAAATACAGATCCGCTAAATCATCCGTCATTTGACGATTCATCTCTTCTGGATATGGAGAATATTTATCAAAGGTTCTCAAACCAGCTTCGACGTGACCAATGCGGACTTGGTTGTAAAAGGCAACCAGACTCGCCGCAAAGGTGGTTGTCGTATCTCCATGGACGAGCACCATATCCGGCTTTTCTTTTTTGATAACTGGATCTAATTGATTCAGAATTTTAGAGGTAATGTCTAATAAGGTCTGGCTTTTCCCCATAATATCCAAATCGTAATCAGGTACGATGTTAAAGGTTTCTAAAACCTGGTCCAGCATTTGACGGTGCTGGGCAGTGACCACTGTGATGGTCTCAATAACCTCCTTTTGTTTTTGCAACTCCAACACCAAAGGGGCCATTTTAATGGCCTCCGGTCGCGTCCCAAACACAACCATAATTTTCAATTTTCCCATAAACTTCCCCCGTCGACATGCATGTAATTCGACATTTTTTTAATTTGTGTACATCTTTTTTCATTCTACTGCCAATGACTTGAATTGTCAAACCGATTTTGGGTTTTATAAAGAAATTACTAATAGTTAGTCATTTTATTATTTTGAAGTTTAGAATACATATCCATTTTATCACTAATTGTAAGCAAATAAGACATTGCTTTTTACGGGCTAATATTTTTGGTAAAAAAATAATTCAATAATTATACAATTATTTTTCAAATAATAAATTTTTATAATTTTTTCAAAAAAAAGCCGGAACTTGTAGTTCCGACTAATTTTCTTATTCTTCTACGACTTCAGCTGTTTGAACTTCATCAACTGTTCCATCTGTTAATGGCACTTCTTCGATAATTTCAACTTCATTAATCGCTTGTGGTTCCAAGTTACGGTAACGAGCCATACCTGTACCTGCAGGAATAATCTTACCAATGATAACATTTTCCTTAAGTCCAAGGAGATGGTCTTTCTTACCACGGATCGCTGCGTCTGTAAGAACACGAGTTGTTTCCTGGAAGGAAGCCGCAGACAAGAAACTGTTGGTTTCAAGTGAGGCTTTGGTAATTCCCATAAGGACTGGACGAGCAGTCGCAGGAACTCCACCAGAAATAAGGACATCCTTATTGGCATCTGTAAAGTCTGTAATGTCCATCAGAGTACCCATGAGAAGGTCTGTATCTCCTGGATCCATGACACGTACTTTACGGATCATTTGACGCACCATTACCTCGATGTGTTTGTCGCCGATTTCTACCCCTTGGCTACGGTATACTTTTTGTACTTCCGCAAGAAGGTAAGTTTCAACAGACAAGACATCACGAACGGCAAGGAGACGTTTTGGTTGGATAGACCCTTCTGTAAGAGCCGCACCACGAGAGACTTGATCTCCCACTTCGACTTTCATGCGGGCAGTGTAAGGGACAACATATTCACCCTCACCAGTTGCTCCGCTAACAAAGACTTTCTTGGTCCGTGTAGAAGCATCTTCTTCGATCGCTGTGACTTCCCCTTTGACCTCAGTGATGACCGCTTCCCCTTTTGGATTGCGGGCTTCAAAGATTTCTTGGACACGAGGAAGACCTTGAGTGATATCGGTATTTGAGGCAACCCCACCCGTGTGGAAGGTACGCATGGTCAACTGTGTACCAGGTTCCCCGATAGATTGGGCAGCGATAGTTCCGACTGCTTCACCTACTTCAACCGCATCACCCGTCGCCAAGTTGATACCATAACAGTGACGGCAGACACCATGGCGAGTGTTACATGTAAAGACAGAGCGGATAGTGACTTCTTCCACACCAGCATTGACAATTTCACGTGCTAGGTCTTCTGAAATCAAGGTATCTGGACCAACGATGACTTCACCTGTTTCAGGATGTTTAACAGATTTCTTGGTATAACGACCAGTCAAACGTTCTTCGAGTGGCTCGATCATTTCCTTACCATCAGTAATGGCACGGATCACAAGTCCACGGTCTGTTCCACAGTCGTCTTCACGAATAATCACGTCTTGGGCCACGTCAACCAAACGACGAGTCAAGTAACCTGAGTCGGCTGTCTTCAAGGCCGTATCGGTCATCCCTTTACGGGCACCGTGAGTTGAGAAGAACATTTCGAGTACTGACAAACCTTCGCGGAAGTTTGACAGGATTGGCAATTCCATGATCCGTCCGTTTGGAGCGGCCATCAAACCACGCATACCGGCAAGTTGCGAGAAGTTTGAAATGTTACCACGGGCTCCAGAGTCCATCATCATAACGATTGGGTTCTTCGGATCTTGGTTATCCACCAAGCGTTTTTCCAATTTTTCACGGGCTGCACGCCATTCAGCTGTAACGGCATTGTAGCGTTCGTCATCTGTGATCAAACCACGACGGAATTGTTTGGTGATTTGTTCCACACGTTTGTGAGATTCTTCAATGATTTCTGCCTTGTCTTCAACGACCGGAATATCGGCAATCCCCACTGTCAAACCAGCAAGGGTTGAATGATGGTAACCCAAGTCTTTCAAACGGTCCAAGAAAGCAGACGTTTCAGTTGTACGGAAGCGTTTGAAGATTTCTGCGATGATATTTCCAAGATTTTTCTTCTTGAATGGAACGTTTAATTCCAATTTCTCAATCGCTGCTTTGACATCTTGACCAGTCTCCAAGAAGTACTTAGCTGGAACGCCTTCAGTCAAGTTGGCATTATTTGGCTCTTGAAGGTATGGAAGTTCTGCAGGCATGATATCGTTAAAGAGGATCTTACCAACAGTTGTCAAGAGAATCTTGTGTTGTTGCGCTTCTGTCCATGGTTTGTTCAAGCTATCTGTCGCAATTCCGACACGTGTATGCAAGTGAACATAGCCATTGCGAAGAGCCATCACCGCTTCATCACGGTCTTTAAAGACCATGCCTTCGCCTTCACGACCAGCTTCTTCCATAGTGAGGTAGTAGTTCCCCAATACCATATCCTGAGATGGGGTAACGACCGGCTTCCCGTCTTTTGGATTCAAGATGTGCTCAGCAGCCAACATCAAGATGCGAGCTTCTGCTTGAGCTTCTTCTGAAAGCGGTACGTGGATGGCCATTTGGTCACCGTCAAAGTCGGCATTATAGGCTTCACAGACAAGTGGGTGCAAGCGAAGGGCTTTCCCGTCAATCAAGACAGGTTCAAAGGCTTGGATCCCTAAACGGTGAAGGGTCGGTGCGCGGTTCAAAAGAACTGGGTGTTCTTTGATCACTTCTTCTAGGATATCCCAGATGCGTTCATCTCCACGTTCGACCAAGCGTTTTGCAGCTTTGACGTTTTGCACGATATCACGCGCAACGATTTCACGCATGACGAATGGTTTGAAGAGCTCGATCGCCATTTCACGTGGCACACCACATTGGTACATCTTAAGAGTTGGACCAACGGCGATAACGGAACGTCCTGAGAAGTCAACCCGTTTACCGAGCAAGTTTTGACGGAAACGTCCTTGTTTCCCTTTGAGCATGTGGCTCAATGATTTCAATGGACGGCTACCTGGTCCTGTGATTGGACGACCACGACGACCGTTATCGATCAAAGCATCAACGGCTTCTTGGAGCATCCGTTTTTCGTTTTGCACGATGATACCAGGGGCATTCAACTCAAGCAAACGTGCCAAACGGTTGTTCCGGTTAATCACACGACGATAGAGGTCGTTCAAGTCAGAGGCAGCAAAACGGCCACCATCCAATTGGACCATCGGACGAAGATCTGGTGGAATAACCGGAAGGATGTTGAGAACCATCCATTCTGGCTTGTTACCAGATTTGTAGAAGGCATCCAAGACATCCAAACGACGAACAGCCTTCACACGTTTTTGACCAGTTGCAGTCTTCAATTCTTCTTTCAAGAGAGCAATTTCAGCTTCCAAATCCACTTGTTTCAAGAGGTCTTGGATCGCTTCTGCACCCATCTTAGCCACAAAGGAACCTGGTCCGTATTCACGCAAGCGTTCACGGTATTCACGTTCTGTCATGATGGATTTGTGCTCAAGTGGTGTATCTTTTGGATCGATCACCACGTAAGCTGCGAAGTAAATAACTTCTTCAAGGGCACGAGGGCTCATATCCAAGGTCAATCCCATACGAGAAGGGATGCCTTTGAAGTACCAGATGTGTGATACAGGCGCTTTCAACTCGATGTGTCCCATACGTTCACGACGAACCTTGGCACGTGTTACTTCAACCCCACAGCGGTCACAAACGATCCCTTTGTAACGGATCCGTTTGTATTTCCCACACGCACATTCCCAGTCTTTTGTAGGTCCAAAGATGACTTCATCAAAGAGACCTTCACGTTCTGGTTTCAATGTACGGTAGTTGATTGTTTCAGGTTTCTTGACCTCTCCATAAGACCATGAACGGACCTTGCTTGGAGAAGCTAGGGTGATTTGCATACTTTTAAAACGATTTACATCAACCACTATTTCTTACCTTTCCTTGTTTTCATACTTGTTTCATTTGGATACAGCTTAGGTGGGGGAAGAAAAGAAACTTTCTTTCCACCTCCTTGTGTCTGTATCTTGTTATCGAATCATCCTGTCAGAAGCATTCGTTTCTCACAGGACAATCATTTTTACTGATTATTTTTCTGATTCTTCAGCATCAAAGGCTGCTTTTGCTTCCTTGGCTGCTTTTTCACGTGCTTTTTCAAGGTCATCCACATGAATCACATCATCGTCTTCCCCTTCATCAAGGTCACGAAGTTCCACTTCTTGATCATCTTCGTCCAAGACACGCATGTCAAGACCAAGTGATTGCAATTCTTTGACAAGAACGCGGAAGGATTCTGGTACACCTGGTTTTGGAATTGGTTTACCTTTGGTAATCGCTTCATAAGCTTTCAAACGTCCGTTGACATCATCTGACTTGTAGGTCAAGATTTCTTGAAGGACATTTGATGCACCATAAGCCTCAAGGGCCCACACTTCCATTTCCCCGAAACGTTGTCCACCAAACTGAGCTTTCCCTCCGAGTGGTTGTTGGGTAACCATTGAGTATGGTCCGACTGAACGGGCATGGAGTTTATCATCAACCATGTGGTGAAGCTTGATCATGTACATGACACCGACAGAAACACGGTTGTCAAACGGCTCACCTGTACGTCCATCGTAAAGGATGGTCTTGGCATCGCTATCCATACCAGCTTCTTTCACAGTATCCCAGAGATCTTCTGAGCTTGCTCCATCAAAGACTGGTGTTGCGATGTGAATACCCAAGTTACGAGCTGCCATACCAAGGTGAAGTTCCATAACCTGACCGATATTCATACGAGATGGCACCCCAAGAGGGTTCAACATGATATCAACCGGTGTACCATCTGGAAGGTAAGGCATATCTTCAACTGGAACAATACGAGACACAACCCCTTTGTTTCCGTGACGACCAGCCATCTTATCTCCGACGCGGATCTTGCGTTTTTGTGCGATGTAAACACGAACCAACATGTTGACACCCGATTGCAATTCATCTCCGTTTGCACGGGTAAAGATCTTAACGTCGCGAACGACCCCATCTCCACCGTGAGGTACACGGAGTGATGTATCACGCACTTCACGAGATTTATCTCCAAAGATCGCGTGAAGGAGACGTTCTTCAGCAGAAAGGTCTTTTTCACCCTTCGGTGTGACCTTACCGACAAGGATATCGCCTTCTTTTACTTCCGCACCAATACGGATAATACCTGTTTCATCCAAGTCACGAAGAGCATCTTCCCCAACGTTTGGAATTTCACGAGTAATTTCTTCAGGGCCTAACTTGGTATCGCGTGTTTCTGATTCGAATTCTTCCAAATGAACAGATGTGTAGACATCGTCTTTCACCAAGCGTTCGCTCATGATAACGGCATCCTCGAAGTTGTACCCTTCCCATGTCATGTAGGCAACGATTGGGTTTTGTCCAAGCGCCATTTCACCTTTTTCCATAGAAGGGCCATCAGCGATAAAATCACCTTTTTCAACGACATCGCCAACTTTTACAAGAGTACGTTGGTTATAGGCCGTACCTGAGTTTGAACGACGGAATTTTTGGATATGGTAAACATCAAGAGATCCATCTTCCCGACGAACTTCTACCTTGTCCGCATCTGCATAAGTAACTTTACCATCGTATTGAGCGATAACAGCCGCTCCAGAGTCATGTGCTGCTTGGTATTCCATACCAGTACCCACATAAGGGGCTTTGGGATCAATCAATGGCACAGCCTGACGTTGCATGTTGGCACCCATGAGGGCACGGTTTGAGTCATCATTTTCCAAGAAAGGAATACATGCAGTCGCAACGGCAACTACCTGTTTTGGAGAAACATCCATATAATCAACACTTGATGCTGGATATTCTTGGTTAACCCCTTGGTGGCGTCCCATGACAACTTTTTCTGCGAAAGTTCCATCGGCGTTTAATTTTGAGTTAGCTTGCGCAACTGTGTATTCATCTTCTTCATCAGCTGTCAACCAAACGATTTCGTTAGTTACTTTACCAGTTGCACGGTCTACCTTACGGTATGGTGTTTGAATGAAGCCATATTTGTTCAAATGTCCATATGAAGACAAGTTGTTGATCAAACCGATGTTTGGTCCTTCAGGTGTTTCGATTGGACACATACGACCATAGTGGGTATAGTGCACGTCGCGCACTTCATATCCGGCACGGTCACGTGTCAAACCACCAGGCCCTAAGGCAGACAAACGACGTTTGTGTGACAACTCAGAAAGTGGGTTGTGTTGGTCCATGAACTGTGACAATTGGGAAGATCCAAAGAATTCTTTAATCGCTGCAGTTACTGGACGAATGTTGATGATTTGTTGTGGTGTCAAGGCATCATTATCTTGTACAGACATCCGTTCGCGAACGTTTCGCTCCATCCGTGAAAGTCCAAGACGCACTTGGTTGGCAAGCAATTCACCAACAGCACGAATCCGACGGTTTCCAAGGTGGTCGATATCATCTACACGGCCAAGACCTTCTGCAAGGTTCAAGAAATAGCTCATCTCTGCCAAGATATCAGCAGGTGTGATGATGCGCACTTTGTCAGATGGGTTAGCATTTCCGATGATGGTGACAACGCGGTCTGGATCTGTCGGAGCGACAACTTTGAATTTTTGCAATTCTACTGGCTCTGTCAAAACAGCAGCATCATTTGGAATGTAGGTGATTTTGTTCAAACCGTTATCCAATTGTTCTGAGATGCTGTCAATCACATCGCGCGTCATCACTGTGCCAGCTTCTACAAGAATTTCCCCTGTTTCAGCATCCACCAATGGTTCTGCGATTGTTTGATTCAACAAGCGGTTCTTGATATTGAGTTTCTTGTTGATCTTGTAGCGACCAACTGGTGCCAAATCATAACGACGTGGATCAAAGAAACGGGCTACCAACAAGCTACGTGAGCTTTCCGCTGTTTTTGGTTCACCTGGACGAAGACGCTCGTAGATTTCTTTGAGGGCTTCATCTGTCCGTGAGTCCATTGGGTTTTTGTGGATATCTTTTTCGATGGTATTGCGAACCAATTCGCTGTCCCCAAAGATATCAATGATTTCATCATCTCCTGAAAATCCAAGAGCACGCACAAGCGTTGTAAATGGAATTTTACGTGTGCGGTCGATGCGGGTGTAGGCAATGTCTTTTGAGTCGGTTTCAAGTTCTAACCAAGCCCCACGGTTAGGGATAACAGTTGATCCATAACCAACCTTACCATTCTTGTCCACCTTATCATTGAAGTAGACACCTGGTGAACGGACCAACTGAGAAACGATAATCCGTTCTCCACCATTGATGATGAAGGTTCCCATTTCAGTCATGATTGGGAAATCACCAAAGAAAACTTCTTGGGTCTTGATTTCACCTGTTTCTTTGTTAACCAAACGGAAGGTCACAAAGATTGGTGCTGAGTAGCTGGCATCGTGGATGCGCGCTTCTTCAAGCGAATACTTGGGTTCGCGGATTTCATAACCCACAAATTCCAATTCCATTGTATCCGTGAAGTTTGAGATCGGAAGCACATCTTCAAAGACTTCCTTCAAGCCATGATTCAAGAAATCTTTGAATGAATCTGTCTGGATTTCAATCAAGTTTGGTAAATCAAGAACCTCTTTGATTCTTGAAAAACTACGACGGGTCCGATGTTTCCCGTATTGAACGTCATGTCCTGCCAAAGTTTTTAGCTCCTTTTTCCATACTAGGATAGCTTGGTAGCATCACTCCTACCACCTATCCGGTTTTAACTACAATTGTGTGATTTGCATCACGTGAAGAGTTGTCTCTTCATCTCATTCGTCGCTTTTTGCAATTTTTAGAAAAATTAAATTTGTGTAACAAACTACAAGTTTCTTAAAAAATAGGCACAAAAAGAGCAGCTAAATCGACTTATTCAAGTAAGATTTAACTGCTGTAAGCTCTTATTTGGACAATATTTCAAATAAAGCACACGACAAATTAGTTGTCACTATTATACCGTTTTTTCCTTCAAAAATCAAGACTTTCACTAGGTTTTCTACGAGATAAGACTAGCGCCGATTGTCACGATTTGAGCTGTTTCGATTTGAGCTGTTTCGATTTGAGCTATTGTTTGATGAACTATTTGTTGTTGAATTGTTCTTATTATTCGACTGATTCCCACTGGTATTGCCCAGCATCGCCGCCCAAGCACTTTGATAATCGCTATCCGATCCTCCGATTGCAAAACGATATTGAGTAGTTGGAGCTCCGTTTTTAGCCCAAAGGCTCGTCACCATTTGACCGCTCACATCGATATCCCGGCCATTGACATTGACGCGACCTGGTCTTTCACCAGTCGCTTTGAGCACTTCAGAACGGATCACACTCTTATCGAGAGTGAATTTATCCTGAATCCCAAAGAGACTTGGATCTGCTTGGTAGATAGCATTCGCCAACTGCGCCATGTATTGAGCATTGTTGTTGTAGCCGGTCAAGGTCTGCATGGAAGCATTGTTGTCATGGCCGATCCAACCTCCTAAAGAAACACTTGGTGTGGATAACATCAACCACATATCCCCATTTGAGTTGGTCGTACCGGTTTTTCCAATCCAGTCAGCACCCGCCAGTGTTGGATTGATTTGGCTAATCCGTGACTTAAAGGTCGTTGTAGCACCAGACGTAATAACCCCTCGCAAGAGATCCTGCATAATCGTTGCCGTTGCTGGAGAGTAGACACGAACAGGATCTGCCTCGTGCTTGTAAACCACATCTCCATCTCGATCAATAATTTGCTCTACCATGTAGCGTTTGAGGTAGTCCCCATTGTTAGCAATGGTTTGGAAACCATTGGTATGTTGGGCAACGGTGACCTCAATTCCTCCGCCCATCGGCAGACTCTCAATGCCATATTCAGGAATATCATACCCCATTTTCTTCATGTAGGATGGAACATCCACACCCTTTTCGCGAAGAGTTCGGTAAGTCCAGTAAGCTGGAATATTCCACGAGGTATTGAGGGCCTCACGGAGATCCATCATCGCTGTCCCTCGGCTATCCACGTGCATGATTGGCTCACCACTTGAGAAATTAGTTGGGTAGTTAGAAAGGATGCTATTGCTTCCCATCAAGCCTTGGTCGATCGCAATCCCATAAGCCAACAGTGGCTTAATAGTAGATCCTGGTGAACGCTCTGTATCAAAGGCATGGTTGTTTTGGTTACCATCAAAATTACGTCCGCCGATAAAGCCTAAAACGGCACCTGTTCGGTTGTCCATAAGGACATTCCCAACTTCTACAAGTCCCGTTCCATCATCCAAGACGCTTCCAAAATTCGCTACTGCGGCCTGCATCGCATTGTGAACCGGTTTGTTTATAGTGGTTTGGATGGTGTAGCCACCTTCGCGCAACTCACTCTCAGCTAATTCTTGATAAGCCTTGACGGTTTCATTGTTTTTTAGGTCTTGCTTGGTTACATTGTCTCGCTTGATCAAGTAGTCATACATGGCCTCTTTAGCTTCTGCCATGGCTTGGAAGTAGAGGTAGTCATGCGGTGTTTTCTCGATACCATCTGGATCGATGAAGTCTTTGGTTAAGTCGTACTTAGCATAGGTTTCATAGTCTTTTTCCGACAAGACTCCCGTCCGGTACATGTTGAACAAGACATCTTTAGCACGCGCCAAACCTAACTCTAGGTTTTCCTTGCTCTTTAGGCTACCATCAGCAGCATAAGGGGAGTAGACAATCGGACTTTGTGGCAAGCCAGCGATAAAGGCCGCTTGTGGAACGGACAAGTCTTTCGCAGAGACGCCAAAAATCCCCTGAGCTGCGGCTTCCACACCTGCAATATTTTGTCCCCGATTGTTTCGTCCAAAAGGCGAGACGTTTAAGTAGGTAGTTAGGATTTCATTTTTATCCATCCCCCGCTCTAAAGCCAAGGCATCGACAATCTCTGTCGCCTTACGAGTAAAGGTTGGAGCATCTCCCACGACTTGCTGTTTGATCAACTGCTGGGTCAGGGTTGATCCCCCACTAGAGGAACCCACACCGGCTACAGATCCAAGCGTCGCCCGAAGAACAGCCTTGGGCACAACCCCCTTGTGGCTTTCAAAATTCTCATCCTCAGTAGCGATCACAGCCTTTTTGACATTATCAGAAATGGCATCTCCAGCTACCGGCGTGCGGATCAGATCACTGTCTACTTCTGCAATCAAGCTCTTATCGGAATAGGTTAGTTTTGAAACACTACTGACATTGCGAACCTGCTGGACCAATTCTTCTGTCTTTGGAACCTTGACATTACTAAAGAGGCTCGCTGCATAACCAATCCCGATCCCTGCGCCAAATAAAAAGAGGCACACGAACAGGGCGATCATCACATCCCACAAGAGTTTGAGGGTCCTCAAAAAGGTCGCAAAAACATCACCGACAGACCAGTTACTTTCCTCATTTTTTTCCTTATTCGGAGTTTCTGTATACATATTTTCAAAGAATTTTTGAACCTTCTTCCAAAATTCTTGCAACTTCTCTTTTAATTGATTCACTGATTCTTTCTCCTTGTTCCCTATATTATAGCAGATTAGGCACTTTATTTTCAATTACAATATCATAAAAATTGTCGCTCATTCTTCTTGGGTAAGGACAAGAAAATGATGGAAAGCATTGCCATTTCCGTGGTTTATGGTAGAATAGAGAAATGAATAATCTTATAAAGGAGAAAAGACATATGCACATTTTTGATGAGCTAAAAGAGCGTGGTTTGGTATTTCAAACGACGGATGAAGAAGCCTTACGCAAAGCACTGGAAGAAGGTCAGGTTTCTTATTATACTGGTTATGATCCAACTGCTGACAGCCTTCATCTTGGTCACTTGGTTGCCATCTTGACGAGTCGTCGTCTTCAACTAGCAGGCCACAAACCTTATGCGCTCGTTGGCGGTGCGACTGGTCTCATTGGTGATCCGTCCTTCAAAGATGCTGAACGTAGTCTCCAAACAAAAGAAACTGTACAAGAATGGGTTCGCTCCATTCAAGGGCAATTGTCTCGTTTCCTCAATTTTGAAAATGGTGACAATAAAGCCGAAATGGTCAACAACTACGATTGGTTCGGAAGCATTAGCTTTATTGACTTCCTTCGTGATGTCGGAAAATACTTTACGGTCAATGCTATGATGAGTAAAGAATCTGTTAAAAAACGGATTGAGACAGGGATTTCTTACACAGAGTTTGCCTACCAAATTATGCAAGGCTATGACTTCTACGTCCTCAATCAAGAACACAATGTAACCCTTCAAATCGGTGGATCTGACCAATGGGGAAACATGACAGCCGGTACTGAGTTGATGCGTCGTAAAGCAGATAAAACCGGTCATGTTATGACTGTGCCTTTGATCACAGATGCAACTGGTAAGAAATTTGGTAAATCAGAAGGCAATGCGGTTTGGCTCAATGCAGACAAAACATCTCCATACGAAATGTACCAATTCTGGATGAATGTGATGGATGCAGATGCTGTGCGCTTCTTGAAGATCTTCACATTCTTGTCACTTGATGAGATTGAAGAGATCCGTAAACAGTTTGAAGCTGCTCCTCATGAACGCTTGGCTCAAAAGATCTTGGCGCGTGAAGTGGTCACCCTTGTCCACGGTGAAGAAGCCTACAAGGAAGCCCTCAACATCACAGAACAACTCTTTGCAGGAAACATCAAAAACCTTTCTGTCAAAGAACTCAAACAAGGCCTTCGTGGTGTGCCAAACTACCAGGTCCAAGCAGAAGACAACCTCAACATTGTTGAACTCTTGGTCACAGCTGGGGTGGTAAATTCTAAACGCCAAGCCCGCGAAGATGTTCAGAACGGAGCTATCTACGTCAACGGCGAACGCATCCAAGACCTTGACTATGTCTTAAGCGATAGCGATAAATTAGAAAATGAATTGACCGTTATCCGTCGCGGTAAGAAAAAATACTTTGTTTTGACATATTAAGAAAGTAAAACCACGAAGTTTGGTATGAACTTCGTGGTTTTCTTATACACTTTTTTCTGGGACTATTTCCCTTTTCTGCGATGCAACAAAGCTTGGTTGATTCGTTGAGTTTTTTTATGGAGCTGCCAAATCTGATAAAGCCAGATCAGGCCGTAAATAGCTAGAAAGATCAACCAAGGAATCGGGCTCCGTAAGGCTGCCCCCCAGCCAAAAAATAAGTAGGTCAATGCTAAGATGGTAGCTGTCACAACTAAATGCAAGATCACACGCAAACTATAGGTCAAAAACTCTTCTTCCTCAAGAATGAATGTCAAGACCCCCATTGTCCCACTCATCAAAAAGATCGCTAGGATGTTGCGGACATTTACAGCGGGATAGACGATGTTGGGATAGACATGGGATAATAACACCAAACACAAATAAAAGAAGGAACCTGTCCTCATACCAGATACAAAATAAGCTATAACTCGTTTCATCACTTTCTCCTATACCCCTAAATAATCCATCAAGGATTTGACATATTTCCGACTGACACTTGATTTCACGCCGCGTGTCAGTTTAGCCATCATATTGCCTGAAAAACTATCCGATAGCGATTCCAAATGGTCGATATTCATCACCGCGTGGCGGGATATCTGTAAAAAATTACGACGATTAATCCGATGTTGAAAATTTGTCAAAGTATCTCTGACGGTAAACGTTTTGTCTGTCGTATAAATGGTTAGCTGATTCTTATCAATCTCGGCTAAAATAATGTCATCAATTTTCACCATGATCAAATGATCATCTGTTTTGATAGGAATCACTACTTGATTCACTGTCGAAAACTGTTCGAGATAGTCCATCACCTCTCGTGCTTGATCAGATAATTGCTTGGCTTGAATGACCACACAGGGGTTGTTTTCTGGGATATCCTGTTTTTCCTCAAAACGAATCTTCATTCCTACTCCAATTTTCACTTACTTTCTTTTACTCGATCTTTTTGCCAAGGAAATCCAAATCCCCAAAGCTAGAAGAATACCTCCTAACACTATAAGGTATGTTTGTTCCTTTGTCAATAAAGCTTGCCATTTGAGCTGAACACCCATTTTTTCTTGAAATTCTCGAAGAAGATTATCTTGACCTTTAAATGTTTCATTTAATGCTTCTTTCATGAGTACTTGCCGATAAAGTGATGCAATATAAGTTGCTGGCGTGCACTTCATTAGAAATTGTGCAAAATCAGGTAGAACACCTAAAGGTACATAAGTCCCTACCAAAAAACCAGAAGCTGTCCCCACTATGGTCGAAAACTTCCCAAGACTGTCTACGGATTGGAAAAAATAAACAAAAATGGCATTCACTAAACTAGAAAGCAGGCTACTAAGCAACATGATGAGGAGTACCTCAGGTAATAGAGAAAGGGTTGGAACTTCTCTAAAATAGCCACACATCAGCACATACATAAGGGCCTGCATGAAAAAAGAGATGATGATTGCGCTCGTTAGATACGAAAATGGTAACCGCCACTTTCCCTGATCCGATAAATAAAGATCCTGATCTACTTGATGTTCACGGTCCTTTACTAACTGAGTCAGGGCAGCCAGACTTGTCGTAATCCCTGTCACAGCCAGCGTCCCACTCATTAACCAATTATTTAACACAGGACCACTATTGGGGAGCTGAGCCCAAGCATCTGTTAGATTTTTTTGAAGAAAAATAATATAAAGAACAAAGGAAATCAAGGCTCCCAACAGAGAGAAGAAAACTCCTGAACGATTTCTGAAGTACAATAAAAAATTTCGCTTTAGTAAGGCTAGCATTAGCGAACCTCCCTTCCTGTAAGTGCAATAAAGGCATCATCCATGGTCCCTGGGCGAAACTCAAAATGGGCTATTCTATCTCTAACTTGTGCCAGGTAATCAATGGCTTCCCTTTCACTCTCGGGTTGAAAAACATATTCTAATGGTCCTTGTTGTTCTACTGACATTCCCGAAGATTTGAGACTTTCTATCTGCTGTCTCTCCTTGAAACGAATCTTCAAGATGTTTTTTGCATACTGGCTCTTAATATCTAGTGCTGATCCTTGAGCAATCACTTCCCCACGGTCTACAATATAAATTTGATCAGCTTCATCTGCTTCGTCAAGATAATGCGTGGTCAATACAACAGTCATTCCCTCTTCTCTCTGCAATTGATAGAGCAAATCCCAGATAGACTTCCGAGTTTGGATATCCAAACCTGTCGTTGGTTCGTCTAAGAAAAGAATATCTGGTTGTGAGAGCAGGGCACGCGCAATGTCAACCCGACGCTTTTGGCCACCTGAAAGCGTCCCATATTTCTGTTTTTGGAAAGCTGATAGGCCTAGCCGATCAATAAGATCAGACACACGATTTGGTTTTAGGTCTTTGTACTGTCTCGCACGAATGGTCAGATTTTCCCTAACCGTCAGCATCTCATCTAAGACACTAGTCTGGAAGACCACACCAATTTTAGTACCTGGTTCATAGATGATTTCACCTTGCGTTGCTTGTTTCAAACCAATCAACATGGAAATCGTCGTTGATTTCCCCGCCCCATTTGGTCCTAGAATCGCATTAAAGGTTCCCTTTTCAAACTGTAAGTGAATATTGTTTACGGCTAAATGATTTCCATATCGTTTACTGATGTTTTTAGCTTGTAATATCATGTTCTCTCTCCTTTTGATAGAACCAGTCTAGCAAAAAAGCCATTTAAAAAACGGCTTTTGGGGATAAGTGGTTAAAATAAAGAGATGAGTGGCGAGATCGGAGAGATTAAAATGAGTAAAAAATTTATTGCAGCCATTCTTTTCCCCATTGATTCAAGTCCTTTAAAATTGGCATCAGTGACTTGCCTTTTTCTGTCAGCTCATATTCTGTTCGGTACTCTATTAGAGCATCGGTTGCTATCTAGAGGCTCTTTTGTTACACTACTAATATGAATACACCGATTAAACCAAAATTACAACGATTTCAAACAGCCACTGCTTTTGCCTGTCCCATCTGTCAACTGGACCTAGAACTTGTGGAGACCAGTTTTAAATGTCCCAGGGGCCATTCTTTTGATTTAGCGAAATTCGGCTATGTCAACCTGGCACCTCAGATCAAGCAATCGAAGGACTATGACAAAGAAAATTTCCAGAATCGTCAGCTAATCTTGGAAGCAGGTTTTTATGAGCCGATTCTAACAGCGATCGGACAAAAAATTCCGACCAGTGATGCCAAGATTCTAGATATCGGTTGTGGAGAAGGCTATTACTCCCGAAAGCTACAAGAAGCTTATCCCGAAGCTACTTTCTATGCCTTTGATCTTTCCAAGGAATCTGTGCAACTAGCTGCCAAGAGCGACGCTAGCTGGAAGGTCAATTGGTTTGTAGGAGACTTGGCTCATCTACCCATTCAATCCAAGAGTATGGATGTCATTTTGGACATCTTCTCCCCGGCTAATTACGCTGAATTTGAGCGTGTCTTAAAGGCTGAAGGGGTCATCATTAAGGTCGTTCCAACCTCTTCTCATCTAAAAGAAATTCGTCAGTTGGCCCAAGATCAATTGACCAAGCAGTCCTACTCCAACCAGGAAATTTTGGTGCACTTTGAAGACCACTGCCAGATCCTCTCATCCGAAACGGTCAGCCTCACCAAGAGTTTAACTCCTGAAGAACGCCAAGCGCTCCTCGCCATGACCCCCCTTCTATTTAACGTAGATCAAGAAAAGATCGACTGGAATCAACTCACAGAAATCACCATTGAAGCGGAGCTGCTAGTTGGGAAAATCAAGATACAAAGGACGTAGCGGATAAAGTCAAAATAGGGTATTCGACGCAGAATCATTAGATTCTAGGAGGATACATCTTTTTGACACAATCCGCAGTCCGTGTTCATTTCAATCAAGATACAAAGAACGTAAAATGAAAAGTAAAAAGGCTGAGACGATTTGTCTCAGCCTTTTACTCATCTTCTGCATGCTCTGTCATGACTTGTAAAGCTCATTTTAAATCCTTTTTGCTATTTGTGCGATTTTTTCGAGTTCTTCTTTCCGTTGACGATCACTCATATACTCCACTCGTGTAACTTGTGTCACTTTAACCGGTTTAATACCACAGGGTTTCAAGATTTGGGATTTTAGAACCTTTGCGTAGTCTTGAGAAAAAGGAAGAAAAATTTTTGGCGTATTATGCGTCGTAATGATCCACGCTTTTCCATCTAGTTGCCCCACCGGACCTCGAGGTCCATTCTGATAAGCAAAACCTGCAACAAAAACACGATCAATAAAACCTTTTAAAATAGCTGGCATTCCACTCCACCAAGTAGGGAAAATAAAAATCAACTGATCCGCCCAACTCAATAAATCTCTATACGGTTTCATGTCTTCATTATGCTGTAAATCTCTCCTTTTATGCCTTTCATCAAAACGTAAAACCGGATCAAAGTTTTCTTTATATAAGTCTACTATTTTAACCTCATGCTCTGGTGCTAAATGCTTTTGCACAGTTTGAAGGATTGATGCATTATAACTTGTTTCATTCGGATGTGAATAGATTATTAAAACATTCATCAGCTATCTCCTTTTATATAAATATCAAGCATCGTTCTGACGGTCTTTTGAACATCATTTTCTTTAAAGCTTTCTCCAACGGGACTCCTTACCAATAGAGCCAAACCAGCAATAAAACTCCAAAAATGGATCAAAACTTCTGCGTCACTATTAGAAAGATTTTCCTCATCTTTAAGTCTTAACGCTACCGACTTAAAATGTTCAAATCCTGGTAAAGAGGAGTTGACTGAAATAGTTTCATGGGATAACTCCATATAGTTATATGGAAATTTGATAAATAATGCTTCAAATAGATAGGTTTCCTCTTGGGCAAACCTTACAAAGTTACAGCCCATCAGAGTTAGTTGAGTTCTTGCATCTATGGAAGTATCAATCCCTTGTATCATATCTTTCAAAAAGAACATTGATAAGTGTTCCATAACCACTTGAATATATCTATCTTTACTTCCAAAATGCTTATAGGGAGCTCCATGAGTCACCCCACATTTTTGAGCTATTGTACGCATAGACATCCGGTCAATCCCGTTAGTTCTGATTTCTTCAATGCCGACCAAAATTAACTTTTCTTTCAGTTCTTCCGTATTCCGTTTCATTTGATCACCTTTCCTTATCAAAGTATACGCCGTCTACTTTTTATAAAGTATACACTGTCTACTTATATTTGTCAAATAAAAAAATACTCAAAAGTTAGCTTCATAGTCTCTGACCTTCTGTTATGTACTCACCTAAGGAAAGTTTCTAAGAAGACGTTGTCTTCAATCAAAAGGCTGAGACAAATCGTCTCAGCCTTTTACTCATCTTCTGCATGCTCTGTCATGACTTGTAAGCGATAGGTTTTAGGTGATTTCCCACAGAGTTTACGGAAAACCTTGTAGAAATAGCCCACATTGCTGTAACCGACTTTATAACAGATATCTTCAATACTGTCATTGGTCGATAAGAGGAGCTGCTGGGCAGCCTTAATCCGCTGTTTGTTGAGGAGTTCTGCGAACGTTGCGTTGGTTTCTCGTTTAATCAATTGGCCTAAATAGACTGGATTGATAAAGAGAGCCTGACTAATATCCTTGAGTGACAGCTCTTTTTGGTAATCACGGCTAATCACTTGGAGGACACTCGCTACATTTTCGTTCATTCGATAGTGGGATAAGAAACGGGACAACTCTTCCTGGATGAAGCTAATCATCTCGCTAAAGGTGGCAGCATCATGGACTTTCTTGACTACATCAGCCAAATCATCTCCTTGCAGGTATTCAAACAAATGAAAGACATCCATCAAAAATTGGATAAAGAGCTGCTTGGTCAGTGAAACCTTAGGTGTCTTCTCAAGGATCATTTTTTCCAACCAATCCAGTTCTTCTAAGATCTGTTGGATATTTCCTTGCATGATCACCCGGTAGGCCGGCTCGTAGTAATGGAAGACCTCTTCATCTTGATTGAGAGGGGTCGCTCCATAAAAGAGACTCCGCTCCACTAGGTCCTTAAATTGATGAAAGTGCTCCTTATAAGGGGGCTCAAAGGCCTTCTCAATCATGGCTTCTTCTTCTTGATCTGAGATAAAGAGTTGAAGATTTTGCCCGAGAACTTGGTAAGACGAGCTGATAAAACCTTTTTTCTCCTTAGCAACCCCAATCCACAGTGAATTTCGTCCTGCGATATACCGACAAAACTCTTCCTCAGAGATATCATCGTGAATCAAGCGGTTGGCCAACTCTTGGCTTGGTTGCTGGATTTGGTGCTGAATTTTTTCTAGGATATTGCCCATCTCCACCTTATTGACAGGTTTGAGCAGGTAGTCTGCCACGCGCAAATTGAGAGCTGTCTTGACATATTCAAAATCCTGATAGCCTGACATAATGATAAAAGCAGCATCTGGCATCAAATCCTTCATCTCTGCAATCATCTGAAGTCCGGTCTTTCCAGGCATATTGACATCCGTGATCACTACATCCACCGGATGCTCTCGCACATAATCAAGGGCCTGGTCTGCATCTTCTGCAGTTGCGACCACTTCCATATTCCAGTGGTCAAAGGGGATTAATTTTTTTAACCCTTCTGTAATCATATACTCATCGTCTACTAATAAGACTTTGTACATTCTGTCTCCTTTATTCATCTTGAATAGTTATCGTATAGGTCACTCCATGGTGAGGTTGGGAGAAGACTTGGATATGGTAGCGATCTCCAAAATAGAGTAGCATGCGTTCATGGACATTGACAATTCCGATGGACTGCCGCCCACTCTTTTCTTCGATTTCTGAGCGTGAATTGCGATTGGCTAGTATCTCTTGAATTTTTTCTAGCTGTTCTTCTTCCATCCCGCGCCCATTATCACTGATCAGGATCATGACTTGCCTTTCTCCTTGCAAGACTTTGACACTAATCACATTGTCCTTGCGTTTGTGGTCCACTCCATGCGCAAAATAGTTCTCGACCAAAGGCTGGATGGTGAATTTTGGAATCTTCATTTTTTCCAAGCCTGGATCGATCTTAAAGCCATAGGCAATCGATTTTGGATAACGCACCATGCAGAGGTAGCTGTATTTGCGACAAAATTCGAGCTCATTTTCAACTGTCGTCACTCGCTCATCTGAGATATTATTGCGCAAGAGACTACTAAACTCATAGATAATATCACCCAACTCATCCTGCTCTTGCATGACGGCATACATCCGGATAAATTCCAGTGTATTGTACATGAAGTGGGGATTGATCTGGGCTTGTAGTGCCCGCATATTGGCATCTTTTTGGCTGAGCTGTAGCTGGTAGATATCCCGAATATTCTTATCCATATTGTCTAACATGGTATTGATCATATTCCCAATAACCAGAAGTTCTTGGTCCTTGGTCGAGATATCAATCCGTCGTTCACTCTCCCCTTGACTGATCTGATTCATGGTATCGACCAAATCAAGGACTTGACGCCGGTAATTTTTGAAAATCTGACCTAATAACAAGTAAAGGATCAAGAAAATTAGGAAAGCAATGGAGAGAAAAGTGGTCAGGTTAGCTAGACCCTTTTTGACCAGATAACTTTCAGAAACAGCTACATCCACCTTGTAGCCATAGATCGTGCTACGGGTTTGCCATTTAACATCTTTTGATTGTCCCTTATCCCCTTCATGGTACATCTCTTTCCCAAAGGGAGTGAAGATCCGTACAGCGACCGGAAGATCGCCTCTGGCATTATCAATCGCTGCCGTCAAAATTTCTTGGTTCAGCGTCATATAAGCAATCCCAACTCCAGCACCCGTAGTCGGATCTGTCAAAGGAACCGGAATGGCTGTCGCAGGAGCCTTGTAATGGTCCGCTGAGACTTGCTTGCCTCCCTGTGATTGCCGGGTAGAGACAAATACCGTCTTGTAATCAGACAAGGTGACATCGATACCCTCGATGTTTTTATTGCTCAAATAGAGACTGTCAATATTCTTATGTAGGGACAATTGGATATAAGAAGGGAATTGGGCATTCAATCGCCAAGTCTCATACTCCGATGGTGACAAGGTAAAATAGCGATAAACTCCTTCTAATTTTGCAGGGTTTTCAACGAGGCTACGTCCTTCTTGTGTGACCCGTTGATAAGAAGTCTCGAGATCCGTCACCACTTCGGTCAAGACCCGTTGGGCGATCCGGTCGGCTTCAGCTTGCTGGTTTTTCCAAGAGATCCCCGCGACAACTAGGCCCATAATGGTCAAAATGACCACCATGACATAGGCGTAGAATTTTAAAAGCGTACTTAACCAGATTTTTTTCATCGTTAGGATACCAATTTTTCGTGGATGTTTTGATAAACAGGGTCAAAGATATCATTGACAAAGAAATGCCATACACCGATCAAGACGAAAAAGAGAAGGGCTGGCATATAGTAGCTAATGACCCCAAGTAGCGCTGTTCCAAGGATGAGCTTCAGAACCGGACGAATGTCCAGCAACATTCCGATCAAACTGAGCTTGATACTGTTGGCATAAGAGAGATCAAAATGAACTTGCAATTTCAAATAAACGGCGTAAGCTAGAGGCGCAACCAAGAGGAAAACCAGATTAAACAAGAGAACCAAAATTTGGAAGAAATTCAAGTGAGGAATCTGGACCATGAGGTACATGCCATATAGGAGAACCCCTTCAATGGCAAAGAAGGTATAAAAGACTTGATTAGCCGGGCGTAGATTTTCTTTGAAGAGTTCCCAAGCGCGTGACCAATGATAGTCCTTGTAGGTCATGCCATTTTCCGCATAGAGGCTCATGATAGTGGCACTAGCCGGTCCTACTCCTAGCAGAACACCCCCACAGATCGTCAAGACCCAAAAAATCCCTGTTACCAGCATAGCAACATAGACTCTCGTAAAAATGAACTCGATGATTTTTCCCATCATTCAGCCTCTTTTCCAATTAGTGATTCTATTATACCATAAAAATAAAACGCTTTCCCCCTATTTGCATTGGTAAATTGAAATATTGATTTTCATTTACAGGATTCATTTTCATAAAGACACAAAAAGACTTTGGAGATCCCTCCAAAGCCTTTTCGCACTACCTGTTCTTATTTTTTAGAAGCAAGGAATTCGTCGTATTGTTTTTGCATTTCGTCAAGCACTTTTTGGTAAGCACCTTCTGATTTCAATTTTTCAAGCATCTTAGGAACTTCTACTTCAGGATCCACTGTACCAGTATTGATAGCACCTGCGAATTGGTTCAAAGTATTTGTAAGAGCAGTGATTTCTGATTTCACTTTATCTGTGTTAAAGATGAAGCCAAGTGCTGGAGATTCTTTTGCAGTTTCCAAGTCTTTCTTAGATTGTGCAATTTGTTCATCTGTTACGTTTTCGTTGATGTAAAGAATCCAGTTGTTACCAGTGTTCCATCCAGACATGTGAGTGTTTCCGTTGTAGCCATCCAAGACTTTGACACGGTTTTCTTTGCCAGGAACTTTTTCCCAGTTCTTGCCTTCTGGTCCATAAACAAGGCCGTTCAAGAGTTCTGGATCAGTGTTCAAGAGGTTCAACACTTCCATTGCTTTTTCTTTGTTCTTAGAGTTGTTTGAGATAACAAAGTTAGCTACTTGAGTAGTGTTGTTCTTCTTGTAAAGTTCAGTAAATGGTTTGATTTCGATCTTACGGTTTGCTACACGAGTAAGCAAGCTGTTACCGTAGTCAGCTGGTCCTACTGTTTCTTCACGAACCAACCATGTATCTTGAGAAAGATCATAACCAGTGTCGCTCGTTGCTACGTCTTTTGGAATGTATCCTGCTTCGTAGTATTTGTGAAGAGTCTTCAAGTTTTCTACATAACGAGGAATTGTGTAACGGTCAACGATCTTAGTGGTGTCACCTTTCAAGTCAACAACGAATGGAAGTCCATCAACAGCCACATAGTCGAAGTCATCTGAAGGTCCACCGTAGCTCTTGTTCATTGCAAATGGAACAACGTTTGGATCTTTTTCTTTGATAGCTTTCAAGACTGGTTCAAGAGAAGCATAGTCTTTCACGTTTGAAACGTCGATACCATATTTTTCAAGAAGTGGTCCGTTGAAGGCAAAGTTTTGAGAAGATGCCACGTTAGCTGCTACTGGAACAGCATAGATCTTGCCATTTACAGTGTTCCCTTTGATGTAAGCTGGGTCAAGTGCTTTGTAAAGGTCTTTTCCTTCTTTCTTGTACAATTCTGTCAAGTCAGCATAAGCACCTTTTTGAGCGTTGATAACGTAGTTATTAGCAAAGGCAATATCATAGTTTTCACCAGATGAGATGATAACGTTCATTTTTTGTGCGTAGTCACCCCAACCAAGATATTGGATATCCAATTTTGCGCCAACTTTCTTTTCAATGATCTTGTTGGCATTTTTAAGAAGAACATCCAAGTTATCTGGTTTATCACCGATTTGGTACATCTTGATGATTGGTTTACCGTCTTCAGTTGTTGCAGATTTCTTGTTGTTACCTGTAAGGCTTCCACAAGCAGCAAGAGTAGCTCCAAGAGCGATGACACTAGCAGATGCTAACGCGTATTTTTTCCAATTTTTCATAAGAAAAATCTCCTTTATGTTATTTTCTTTTTAGACTAAGTTATGAGTTGAAAATCCTGCTGATTTTCAATGAACGATGTTATTCTTTCACACCACCGATGGTCAAGCCTTTTACAAAGTAGCGTTGGAAGAATGGATAGAGAATGGCGATTGGCACTGTTGCCACAACCACCATGGCCATACGTCCTGTTTCCCGTGGGATGGATTGTACAGCTCCTGCCAATTGGCCGGATACCCCGACGTTTTTAGCGATGTAATCCATATTGTTTTGGATTTGCATCAAGAGGTATTGCAATGGGTAAAGGTTGTCACTCTTAATATAGAGGAGGGCATTGAACCAGTCGTTCCAGAACCCTAAAGCAGTGAACAAACTGATAGTCGCAATCCCTGGTAGAGACAATGGCAAGCAGATTTGGAAGAAGATCCGTGTTTCACTTGCCCCATCGATCCGAGCGGATTCAAGGATAGCTTCTGGAATGGTCCGTTTAAAGAAGGTCCGCATCAATATGATGTTAAATGGACTGAGCAACATTGGGATAATCAAAGCTCCGATGGTATCACCTAACTGCAAGAGTTGAGTGGTCACAATGTAGCTTGGAACCAACCCTGCACTAAAGAGCATACTAAGGAGTGAAAATACGGTAAAGAACTTGCGGTATTTAAAGGTACTCCGTGAGATTGCGTAAGCATAAGTTGTGGTGATAAAGACATTACATGCTGTTCCCACAATGGTCACAAACAAGGTAATGAAGAGGGCTTGCAAGATTTTGTCTTTGAACTGTACCAAGAAGAGGTAACCATCAAATCCAAATTTTGCTGGCCAGAATTGGAAACCATGGACTGCCAAACTTTGTTCGTCTGTCAAAGAGATCATGACAACGAAGATGAAGGGAAGCACACAGGTCAAGCCGACCAAGGTCAACAACAAGGTAAAGAAGAAGTTGCTCTTCTTACTGAAAGAATGGATCCCGACATTATCAATTTTTTCTTTTTGAATGGTTGATTTTTTCATACGATCCTCCTTTCTAGAAGAGAGCGGCATTCTTATCAATGCGACGGGCAATGATATTTGAGATTAAAACAAGAACCAAACCGACTACCGATTGGTAAAGACCGGCTGCTGCTGTCATCCCGATATCCCCTGACTTGGTCAAACCGTTGTAGACATAAACATCAATAACGTTGGTCACACTATAGAGCGCTCCAGCATTATGCGGGATTTGGTAGAAAAGACCGAAATCTGCGCGGAAGATATTTCCGACTGCAAGAATAGTCAAAACCGTAATCAAGGAAGACAACTGAGGAATGGTGATGTTGCGAATGCGTTGCCACTTAGACGCACCATCCACAGTCGCTGCTTCATAGTAAGTTGGGTCAATTCCCATGATGGTTGCATAGTACATGACACTACTATAACCAAAGCCTTTCCAGATTCCTAAGAAGAGGAGAAGCGCTGGCCAGATCCACAATTCCGAGTAGAAATTGATGGCTTTCATACCAAATGAAGTTAAGATGTGGTTGACCAATCCTTTGTCCACGTTAAGAAAGGCATCGGTGAAGAAGCTGATGATAACCCATGATAGGAAGTATGGGAAGAGCATGGAGGTTTGAAGCACCTTGACCACTCTTTTTGATCTCAACTCACTAAAGATGATGGCGATCCCAACGGAAACAATCAATCCTAAGAAGATGAATCCTAAGTTGTACAATACCGTGTTTCTTGTAATAATGTAGGCATCTTTGGAACTAAAGAGGAACTTGAAATTGTCAAAGCCAACCCACTTACTCTTCATGACACTGTCAATGAAGCCCTCTCCCGTAATATGATAGTCCTTAAATGCTACGATATTCCCAAAAACCGGAATATAGAAGAATAAGATTAACCACGCTGCACCAGGTAAGACCATTAAAAGAAAAATGAAATTTTCTCTCAGAGTCCTTACAAACTTTTTCATTTAACTCCCCCCTTTGAGCCTTGAGCGTGTTTATTTGCTTTGGTAGCGTTTACATCACCTATTATAAGATAGCCCATTTACATTTTCAAACTCCTAATTATAGAAAAAATTCTACAAATTTATGACATAGTTTTAAAAAAGAGTAGAAAAGGGTGGTCGTAAAGACAGCTCCTCTTCTACTCCTAGCCACTGTGGATGAGACTTCTGTCATCCAACTTGGCATTTTTTACGTTGTATAAATGGTTGAAGCCGTCGCAATAGTATGCCACTGGTTAGCCGTTGTGGCTGCGAAGTCCTGATCCCCGTAGAAATCGTTGAATGGCAAGATCTCTACTTCTAGTTCATCGATACGAGGGATTTCGCCTGCTAGGTAGTTTTCAATACGGCTTTCAGCTCGCTTGATCCGCTGCAAGAGTCCACCCATACGAATATCTACGGTATCCAAACCAAATACCTTGTTTTCTTTCAACCATTGGTGGCTAAAGAGAGCATGGAAGTGTTCAATCTGGCTTCTAAGTTTTGGCAATTCTTCCTGAGCGATTTGTTGCAAGCTCTCTTTATCACCTGCGTGATAAGCCTCCCGGATGCGTCGTCCTACATCGACTTTACTACTTAAAATAGCATTCAACTGAGCCTGAGTTTCAAAGAGATAGGCGTAGACGCCCGCTTTTTCTTTAATGTCAGAAAGAATCTCAGCTGCCTTGGCAAAGTGAGGTTTGTCCTGTTCAGGAGTCATGTGCTTGTCAAGAATTGGGCAAAGAACATCCTGATAAAAAACATAGCGGTTGGGGTTAATCCCACTGAGATTAGCTGGTAGGTCTGGCAAGAGATTGGCCAGATCCAGCTGCATAAAGTCCTCAACTGAGAGGCCTGTATTGCCCTTAAAGTGAGCAGACAGACGCTCTAAATCATTGCGGTAGCTGAGCTCCGCCCAGATTTGTAAGCTAGGCAGGATCGAGAACTGGGCCGTTTCACCACCGTTGTCCCCCCAACCTGTCACGATGACTTCCTTGATCTGGTTGGCACGGCAGGCTTTATTGGCTTCAATAGCTACTAAGCGACTAAATTGGTTGTGGGGCGTAAAACCAATCCACTTCCAGGCACCACCAGCAAAGGCAATATCCTGACTAATCTTATGGTGATTACGGAAGTTTCGGTTGTATTTTTCCTCGCTATCTTGATAATAATCCCAGTAAACCAAGGTGACACGGTCTTTGAGACGGTCAAGAAAAACTCGTGTTTCCTCTGGAATTTCAACATCACGGTCGTACTGGCCATCTGCTGACATGAGTTTGAAGAACATATCGCTCCACATCTGGCAGTGGAAACCATACTTGTCTGCAATATCCAGCACGCGCTCCAAGTGTTGGCACATAAGGAGACTACGATCCACAACACCATTGAGAATCAAATAGCGACCCAAACCAACCAAGTGGGCTTCGTCCATGCCGATATTGACCTTGCGTGTTTGTAGCTCAGACAAAGTCGCAAACATGCCGTCGATTAGGTCGTAAACTTTTTCTTCGCCGATAAGGAGAATGTCCTCTACATCACGGAGTTGCTGAACTTCTTTGACACCCCATTTGACAAAGGCTGATAAGTGAGCCAAGGTCTGAATACATGGTACAAAGGTCATATCAAACTGCTGGGCATAGGCTTCGATTTCCTGTAATTCTTCAGCTGAATAAGCCCCACGGAAATAACCAAAATAAGGTTGCCCTTCAATCTGATAGGTGTCTTCCATATAAAGCTCAAAGGTTGAGTAGCCCATCAGAGCTAAGACTTCAATCATCTGCTTGGCAGATGCAACATTGATCACGGCATTGCGCGAACAATCCGCCATGTAGGCTAAATCTTCATAAGCCGCCTGCTCTTCAATCTCTACCTTGTCCCCTTCTGCTAATGCTGTTGCGAGAACCGATAAGGCACGGTAAAGCTGATGAGATTTGCGATAAGTCAATTGATATTCTCCGCCCTCACCCTTGATAGAGATAGAAGCTTGGTCAGACTGAGCGACTGCCACTTCTACATCTGGTAGAGAAATGTGCTTTTGAAGTAAGTCTATAGCTTGCTGTTGTTTACTGCTAATTCCGGTAAAATTTACCATTGGTTTTCCTCCTGTAACCAGTTGACAAGGGCACCGTAGAGATTGGCATCTGCCTGATAGGTGCAGGCTTGGATGACTGGCGCAATTGTATATTCTTCATATCTTTCCACAAAGACGTCTACCGCTTTTTGCACCCCTTTGATAAAATCTGGGTTCTGACTAATAGAGCCACCTAGGCTAATGACATCTGGGTCGATTAGATACTGGATATTGAGCAAGCCTTGAGCTAGATTACGATTCATACGCTCAATGGCTTCTTGGCAAAGGGCATTGCCTGCTGCAGCCTCTTGATAAACCTTACGGCCATCCCAGTCTGACTGACCCGATTTTTCAATCACATAACGAACCATGTTTCCTGTAGAAGCTAGTTGTGACCAGTTATTGAGTTTTTCTGCTGGTTCGATAGTTGTCATGTAACCAAACTCTCCACCCAAGCCATGGCGACCACGGTGAATTTTGCCATTAATAATCATAGCCCCGCCAATCCCTGTGCCAATGACAACACAGGCTGCATTTTCAATCTCAGGATGAGCTAGCAGTTCACTAAGTCCAACACAGTTGGCATCATTTTCTAGATGGACAGGTAGCTTATGATGAGCAAGCGCCTCATACCATGAGAAACCATGGATGTATGGAATGGCACTGATCCCCTCAATTACCCCTGTTTCTTGGTTAACAGCCCCTGGCACACTCATGGCAATCCCACGGTAGTCACGT
Source organism: Streptococcus sp. S1 (assembly GCF_034137685.1). Taxonomy (NCBI): domain Bacteria; kingdom Bacillati; phylum Bacillota; class Bacilli; order Lactobacillales; family Streptococcaceae; genus Streptococcus; species Streptococcus dentalis. The sequence continues at coordinate 259,834 of NZ_CP139418.1, forward strand.
TCTGACAATCGCTGGTCCAGCCAAGCTAGCAAATCTTCTAGAGTTTCTGTAGTTGGGGTACTGGCCTTATCTAAAATCTTTCCATCCGGAGTGAGACTAGCAAACTTAATCCCAGTCCCTCCGATATCAATCGTTGCAATGGTCATGGCTTTTACCTGTAAAAAGGAGCGAGTCAGCAGTCGGTTCTTACTTTTTCGCTCCTCCTTTCCTTTTATTGTTTCTTCAGCTGCAAACAGCTATACTTCTTCTTTTTTAATCCATTCTGTCCGGATTTCTTGCGGTGCCAATAAACCTGTATGGACCGGATACGGTTGTTCCAGAAGATCGACAACCGTTTGTTGTCCTTCTGACACGCGCACATTTTCTTGGCTCATGTTGTAATAGCGAAGGATGTAACCTTCTTCATTTTCTGCTACCTTAAAGGCTGTTGGACAAACCTGAGGATGCGTCAAGGCTGTATGCTTGAGTAAGCTACCAGACGCTGCTACACTTCCTTCTTGTTTTTCAACTTGAAGGCTGGTCATCGGTGTCTGCAAAGCTTTCGCTCGGCGATAAGCGGAGAAGCGCCCCTGAGCTTGATGGCATTCTACTGCATATTCAACCTCAAAGTCCCGTAAGCATTGTGCTTCTGGTGTTGGGAAGTAGCCCCAGTCACCGAGTTCCCCTGAAGCACGAAGAAGGGTTACAGCTATCGTGTCGTCTCCAAGGATTTCGTATTCGTTCAATCCTTTGTTAGATACGGTCACTCCTTTAACGTCATCATACAAGCTGACAAAGGCTTGTTGGTGTTGGGGATTTTCAGGATTTTCCCAAGAAGCAGCCGGTTTATTTGGCCGTGTCACAACTTCATAGATACTTTCAGAATCGTTGCTTGGACGTGTATTGTGAGTCTTGACCAAGAGACGGATGCGGTGATCCTTGGCTGTATTGGTAAAGCGCGTCTTGAAGCGAATTTGCGGATCATCTACAAAAATGGTCATCTCCGTTTCAAGAGGGATAGTTATCACCTCTTCTGAGCGACTTGCCTTGCGGTTCATAAACTCGATAATGCCTCTTTGCTCCGCATCCAATTGTTCATCTGCGCTAACTGGAATGGTCAAGTCATGTTTGAGCAAGACCTTAGCATAGCGAGCATTGTTTTCCAAGACCTCATAAGCTGTTAACTCCGCATAGATCGGCTCTGTTCCTTTTGGTTGGAAGTAGATATATTCATTTCCGATATCACCACGATCTTCAAAACGAAGGAAATCCTCATAAGCCTCATTGGTCGTTTTATCATAGAGGGTCAAGCCATCATCGATACTAAGGGTTACAAATGGCGTATCGATCACCCCATTTTGGAAAAGGCCATCATGATGAGGTGCTTTGCCTTCCAAGAGCTGGAAGGTGGTCCAAGAAAGAGGCGCTAGGTGAACCGGAACCGTCACGCGCACTTGACGCGCGATATAGGGTTGGCGGAATTTATCCTTAGGCAGAGTATAGCCAAAGCTTGCTCCCAAGTCCTCAATCTCTGCTTCTACAAGATGCCCATCTAAATCTTCTACGTGGTAGTCTGGCAAGCTCAAAGCGGCCATTTTCTTGAAGCCCTCTGTCGGGTGCAATTCCTTAAATGGACAAACTGCTACATTGACAATCGTGCTGACGGTATCTACCTTATTATGCAAGCCAGTATTGATGACCGTAAAGAGGTGCTCACTCTGGGCTTTTTGAGTTGCTAGTTTACCCTTCCATTCGTTCAGAAGGTTGGTCTTGACAAAGTTTCCAACTTGGTTGACCTTGGCAAAACGAACTTCCATTTCACGGTGAACATCATCCACGCTACATCCACAAATACTATCGTGTGGCGCATTTTGTAAGAGTGTCTTCCAGGCATAGGTCAATTGATCCTTGTGGTTGTGCCCACCAGTAATGATGGTCAAAGGTTCCACCACTTGCTCGAGCAAGTTGCTGTTTTCTTGGAAGGCTTGCTTGAGATAAATCCGAGAGGAAGACGTATTTGCCAGTGTGTACCAACCATCGGTTTCCTGACTGGTCAATTCTCCCGTAACCGTAGATAATTGCTCAGGAAGCGCACTTTCCACTGCTTGAACATATTCATCAAAAGAGCTATGAATAAAGGTCACGTCAGGGAAGAGTTCATTGGCCACGCGAATAGCTTCACTCAAGTTCCGTTGAACTGGTTGATGGTCACAACCGTTCATCATCAACCATTGGTTGGTTGAGGCATAATCACGAACGTCTGCTAATTTTTGTTTCCAGAAAGCCAAGGCTTCATCTTTATCCACTGGAATTTCATTCCCATTACTGTACCAGTTGGCAAAAAGAATACCGAGTACGCGACTACCATCCGCCCCTTGCCAGTACATTTCAGAAAATTGAGAGGTAAACTGCTCATCTTCGAGGACTTGGTTGTCAAATCCGATTGGTTTGACTCCACGACCAAAGGCTGCTACGTGGATACCTGATTTTTGAAGAATTTGAGGTGCTTGCCCCATATTTCCAAAGGTATCTGGGAAGTAACCAATCTGAGTGGATTTGCCCCATTTAGCGCATTCAGCCTGTCCAATCAAGGTATTGCGGACGTTGGCTTCACTGGAGATCAGGTAATCATCCTGCAAGATATAGAAAGGACCAATCTTGAGCTTGCCCTCGTCGATATAACGTTGCACCTTGTCGCGGTTTTCAGGGCGAATTTCTAAATAGTCGTCAAGGACAATGGTTTGTCCATCTAAGTGGAAACTTTTGAACTCCGGATCATTTTCAAAAAGATCAAACAGATTGTCAAACAGTTCCACCAATTGCATGCGGTGGCTTTCAAAAGGTAGATACCACTCACGATCCCAGTGGCTATGAGAGATGATATGTACAACAACATTTTCCATGAGTAAAACCTCATTCTAACTTAAATTTAAAGATCTATTTGTGATTCTAACAAGAATCAGTGAAGCTAAAGCGTGCTCCTTATACTCAATGAAAATCAAAGAGCAAACTAGGAAGCTAGCCGCAGGCTGTACTTGAGTACGGCAAGGCGAAGCTGACGTGGTTTGAATTTGATTTTCGAAGAGTATTAGCGAATATCCAAGTAATCCAAGACCAACTCGCAGAACATCATGTTGGCCCACGAGAACCATTCACGCGAGTATTTGGTTGGATCATCTACATGGAAACTTTCGTGCATGACACCCGTGCCTCCATCGCAGGCAACCAACTGGTCCAGCAAATGTTTTTTCTCAGCTTTATCATTTGTTGTCAATCCTTGAATAGATAAAGCAATCGGCCAGATATAGCGATAAAAGGTATGAGAACTCCCGAGTCCACTTGCGTACTTCCCTTCATAGAAGTAAGGATTTTCAGGGCTCAAAATCGTCCGACGAGTGGCTTGGTAGACCTCATCGTCGATCGCGCAGTAGCCAAGATAGGGAGCCGCCAATAAGCTTGGGACGTTAGGGTCATCCATGATACTAGCATTTCCTAGACCGTCTACCTCAAAGGCATAGATTTTCTCGCCCTTGCTGTTAGTCGTGTAGGCGTAGTTTTCAATCCCTTCTTGAATCTCAGCTTGCAGGCGTTTGGCATCTGCAATGATGCTTTCGCTATCAGCTAGATTCAATGTTGCAAAGATTTCTTGGACATAGCCCAAGACAACGACTGCGAACATATTGGACGGAATCAAGTAACTATACTGACAGCAGTCATCACTTGGACGAAAGGCTGACCAGGTCATCCCTGTCACGGCAAAGTCAGGTCCAAAGCCGTCATTCACCAGCGTGTCTTCCTTACGATCTGTATCCCGAACAAAGCGATAAGGGGAGTTCTTGTGGTCTTGTTCCACTGCCCAGAGATGAAGGATTTCCTTGGTCGCAGTGACAAAGGTTTCATCAAATTGGCTAGTCTCACCAGTTTCCTTCCAAAGAAGATAAGCCAGTTGCAAGGGATAGCACAGCGAATCCACCTCATACTTGCGCTCCCAAATCCAGCCATTGAGATCTGTATGGTCAGTCTCGTGATGGCCTTTCCAGTTCTCCTCAATATTAAAAGAGTTGGCATAGGGATCCTTGAGAATCAAAGTCATCTGGCGTTTGACCAAGCCAGCAATGGTCTGGCGCAATTGGGGATCTCGTTTAGCCACATGAAGATAGGGTCTCAATTGAGCCGTTGAGTCACGCAACCACATAGCTGGGATGTCCCCTGTTAACACAAAGGTTGAACCGTCTTCTAAAATTTCAACTGTATTATCCAAAGTGTCTGTATAGCAACGTTCAAAGACATACACCCACTCAGGGTACTCTTTAGCTCGCTCAGCCACTTGATCCAACCATTCTCGCACAATTTCTTTTGAATAAGTCATTTATTTTCCTCACACGTATCGATTCTTTCCTATTCAGTATAAAAGATTTCAAAGGGGAAATACATACGCAAACTATAGCCCTTTTTCTACAAAATTTTCCATTTGATAAAAACGCTATCATATTTGACAACGCTTTGATACAATTGAAGAAAATACCACTGCGTGTTCCAAGAAAAACACAGATCATTTAAGGTTGATGAAGAAAAAGGAGACAAGATGCGCACACATTGCCAAACCATCGATACCCGCTGGGGAAGCGATAATCATCCCCACTATTCCCACGGAAATACCCTCCCTTATACCGGGGTCCCTTTTGGGATGAACTACTTCCTTCCCCAGACGACACACGAACAAGGAGCTTGGTTTTTTAACCCCAATCTCCCTATTTTTCAGGGATTTCGTCTCACCCACCAGCCTAGTCCTTGGATAGGAGACTACGCTTGGTGCCTCATCACGCCCATCACAGGAGAAGTTACAAGTTCCGACCTCTTCCGTCGCCAAAGCAGTTATTCGATGAAAAAGGCTCTTTTCCAGCCTCACTACCTTCGTATTTTTTCGGAACGTTATCAGATTCAAAGCGAGCTAGTTCCAAGCCGCTACGGGGCTGTCATGCGCTTTCGAGCACCAGAAAAGCTGACACTCTGCTTTCATGCAGCAAATGAACTAGAGGACTTGACTCTGACAGGCCAAACTTGCCACTTCCACATTCTGGATCAAGCTCATACCGCAGATACTTCCTACTCTTTCTATCTCCAGTGGCAATTTAGCCAGCCGATTGAGAGCGTCACTCACATCGATCAAGATCTTTTTCTCACCTTTTCTAGCAATGAAGTGACCGTCCAATTAGGAACGTCTTATCTGTCCCAAGATATGGCTCACAGCTATCTTCCCAACCTTTCCTTAGAGGAAGCTAAAAAAGAAGCAGCCGATCAATGGAATCAGCTGCTAAAACGAATTGAAGTAAAAGATGCCGGAGGGCGTGACCAAGCCTTTTTCGACCATTGCCTGTACCGACTCCTCCTTTTCCCTCAAACCTTTTATGAAACAGATAGCACGGGGAATGACTGGCACCTGGATGTCACCCATCAGAAAATCAAACCAGGAAAAGCTTATACCAATATCGGATTTTGGGACCTCTTTCGGACATCTTTTCCGCTCTTTAGCCTTGTCTACCCCGATTACTACCGTCGCTTTCTCGAAGGATTTTTAAACACTTACCAGGATACTGGTTTTCTGCCAAAATGGTTGGCCCCAGATGAACGTGGAATGATGCCAGGTACCCTTATCGATGGAGTCTTTGCGGATGCTGTCACAAAGGGGATCGCACCAGACCTACATGAAAACATGCTCACATCCATGCTCCAGACAGCCCAAAAAACAGATCCTACTCAACATTTTGGTCGCCATGGTAATGAAAGCTACAAGGTCCTTGGCTACCTCCCCGAAGATTTTCACGAAAGTGTGAGCCATAGCCTAGATTATGCCTATAGTGATTTTTGCATTGCTACCGTTGCCAAGCAATTGGGTCAGACAGAAACAGCCGCTCGGTATGCTGCTTCTAGCCTCTCCTACCGAACATTGTATGATGCCCAAACAGGCTTTGTGAGAGCACGATCCACCAATGGAAACTTTAAAGAGCCCTTCTCTCCTACCAGCTGGGGAGGAGATTATGCAGAATGCTCTGCAACCCAAGCTACTTTTGGAGCCTTACACGACCTCTCCGGCCTAATAGAGCTGATGGGTGGCAAAAAAGCCTTCACCCAACGACTGCTGGATCTGGCCAATCAAAAACCTCAATTTGATGTAAGAGGATATGGCTATGAAATCCACGAAATGAGTGAAATGGCCCAAGCCCCATTTGGGCAGATTGCCATCTCCAATCAACCCAGCTTTCACATTCCCTACCTCTTCCGTCACAGCCTTCATCCCGAATACACCAATCTCCTGATCCACCAGATCCGTTCCCAAGCTTTTCATCAAGATTTCCAAGCCTATCCAGGTGATGAGGACAATGGTAGTCTATCTGCTTGGTACATCTGGTCAGCCCTTGGACTCTATCCAACTTGCCCAGGAAAACCAATCTATGATCTGGGACTCCCTCTCTTTAAAGAAGTCCTTCTCCATCTTCCCAAGCAAGAGCTCAAGATTTGCGCCAATTCACACACTGCAGGCGCCTATTTCATCCAAAAAGCCCTGTTAGATGGCAAAGAGAAACAAGAGGTTTCCCATCAAGATCTCCTTGAAGCCCAAGTACTCCAATTTGAGCTTTCTTGGCTCCCCCCACAAGCATAAGAAAAAGTCGTCTGAAAACAGACGACTTTTTTTCTGTTATTCATCTCCTACTTGATAGTAGATCGAGCCTTGTTCCCCAAAACTAGCGATACCAACACCAGTCCACAAGCGGTTTTTAGAGGCATCTGATGTGTCCTTAAAGACGACTTGTCCTTGATCATCGACCTGATCACCAATGGTTACTCCCGCAGGAATATACTCCAACAAGAAGCCCCCATCACGACCACCATAAATGCCTTCTGATGCTGTTCCATAATCTGTCAAAGAAGCTCCATAGCCCTCTAACTCTTGTGAGACCAACCCTTTGTCGTTAAAGACCAGCTTATTTCCTTTATCATCTTGCCAGACACCAGCAATACTACTGTAATCTCCATTGGCAATCGCTTCAAGATCCATTTTCTTCACTTCTTTTTTTTCTTCTTTCTCCTTCACTTCCGAACTAGAAGCATCCGTCTTTTTGACTTCAGAAGAGGTCGTCGTTTGACTAGAGGAGGCGGTTGATTTTTTGCTCGCTCCCCGTTGCGAACAAGCTACCAACAGAACCACACTGAGAAGACTCACAAGAATTGCACCAACTTTTTTCATTTAAAATTCCCCATACATTTTTTAATTTAAAGCCCTTTCATTGTAACGTATTTTCAAGCATTTGACAAGCTTCACTCCCCATTTTTAATCAAAAAGAGACCGGGATAATCAGTCCTAGTCTCTCTTTTGATACAGCTCTTAATGAGCCAGCATTTCCTGTGCCACTTCTAAACCAGATAAGTTGGAAGGATAATAAGTTGGCCAATTTTCTAACTCATCATAAAGCGCTTCTTGACTCTTTCCTCCATGGAAAATGTGGAAGTGAGCTGCCTTTACCGGAGTAATTTCATGGTCACTAAATTGAACATATTTGAAGTCTCCCGCATCGCTCTCTTTCGCTTCAAAGAGATAACGAACACCACGATTCCCCTTCTTATAAGTCAAAATGTGCTTACCAACGTATTTATAAGTATATTTCTTAGAAGATCCTTTTTGATAAAACTCCATTGAATCCTTATCAATCTTAATCCGATCAATATCTGTTTGGTAACCCTTGGTATAATATTCCTTATACTCAGCAGCCGTCATAGTTGGATTTAATTTTGCCTTATAATCAAAGACCTGATCCAAAGTTCCATCTTGCAAATATGGATAAACCGATTTCCAATCACCCGCATAATTTTCCAAGCTACGATCCTTCACTTGACTATCCTCGAAATAGCCCTTTTGAACTGTCTTATCATCTTCCTCATGTTCCGGTTGAATATCCTTACCAGCTTGTGACGTTGTTTTCTCGAGCGCCTTCAGATTTTCCTTCATAACAGACACGTAGTCTTCGCCATCTTTCATTTCTTGATCCGTCAAGCTTTCCAAAGGATTTAAGACAGCTAACTCAACACCAGCTTCAGAAGACAAGGTTTTCGCCAAGGAATTAGAAGCATTTTCCTCAAAGTAAATGACCTTGATCTCATTTTTCTTGATATACTCTGTCAATTCACGCAATCGTGCAACAGAAGGCTCACTATCAGGTGAAATCCCTGAAATGGCCACCTGGTTTAAGCCATAATCCAAGGCCAAGTAACGGAAAGCCGCGTGTTGGGTCACGAAATTCTTTTGTTTCGCATCTTTCAAGCCATCCTGATAAGCTTGATCCAAGGCCTGTAATTTCTTTAGATAGGCTTGGGCATTTTTCTCAAACGTCTTTTTCTTATCTGGATAAGCTGCCATCAACTGATCACGAATCGACTCTACCATCCTCATGGCACGATGTGGAGAGAGCCAAAGGTGAGGATCATATTCATGATGGTGTTCTTCGCCCCCTTCGTGTTCATGTTCCTCTTCCAATCCAGGAAGCAAGACCATGCCCTTGGTAGCATCGATCACTTTGGTTTTCTTATCCTTCATTGATTTCAAAAGATTTGGAACCCAGGTTTCCATGTTTTCATTTTCATAGACGAAAACATCCGAATCTTGAATCATAGCCCGCCCCTTAGCAGACAATTCATATTCATGAGGCTCTGATCCCGCTCCAATGAGCAGGTCTACCGTTCCTTCATCTCCGACAATATTTTTTGTAAAATCATAAACCGGATAGAAAGTGGTCATCACTTTTAATTTCCCATTTTGACTCTGACTTTTGCCACAAGCTGTCAAAACAAGGGCCAAAGCCACTAACAATAACCAACCAAATTTTTTAACGTTCATATCTACTTCCTCAAACGTGATCCAAGATTCACAAGCAAGAACAGTGCCACAAATAAAAGCGTAATACTGGCACTCGCTGGTGTATCTGCAATATAAGACAAAATCAACCCACTAAACATCCCGATAAAACCAATGATGACCGCAATCAGCATGACCCCACGGAAGTTCTTCCCTAATTTCAGGGCAATACTAGCCGGTAAGACCATGATGGTTGAAACCAATAACGATCCTGCTGCAGGAATCATTAAGGCGATAGCAACCCCCGTTACCACATTAAATAAAATGGACATAGTCCGGACAGGAAGGCCATCTACGAAGGCCGTATCTTCATCAAAGGTCAAAATATACATAGGCCGCAAGAATAAGGCCGTCAGCACTAATACAACGAAAGCAATCACAAACAAGGCGATCACCTGTTCATCTGTAATGGTTAAGGTAGAACCAAACAAATATTGATCCAAGCTCATCGAGCTTTTCCCACCACCACGCATCAGTACCAAAGCTAGGGCAAGACCAGTGGACATTAGAATTGCCGTCCCGATCTCCATAAAGTCCTTAAATAAGGTCCGCAAATACTCAAGAAAAACCGCAGCTATAATGACAATGATCATAGTCGAAAGCGTCGGAGAGATCCCAAGGAAAAGCCCAAAAGCGACACCCGCAAGAGAGACGTGACTCAGCGTATCACTCATCAGACTCTGCCGTCTCAAAATCAAGAAAATCCCTAATACAGGAGAAAAAAGACTCATGGCAACCATAGCCAACAAGGCTCGCTGCATAAAATCATACTGGAATAAATCAAGCATGGTCACCCTCCCCTTCTATATCATGGACGTTAAAACATCTCCAAGGAGAGCTCTGGTCGCGAACCAAATGAATATTCCGATCCGCAAACTGGTTAACCTCTTCAGGATCATGCGTAATCATCAAAACAGATTTTTGATGGTGATGCGCACTGTGATGCATCAACTCATAAAAATCACTCTTTGTCGTCGCATCCATCCCTGTTGTCGGTTCATCTAAAACAAAGATATCCGGATCTGAAGCAAACATCCGAGCAATGACAGCCCGTTGTTTCTGACCACCAGACAAAGAACCAATCGCCCTATCCTTGAACTCCAGCATCCCAACAGATTCTAAACTCTTTAGAATATGCTTTTCATCGTGCTCATTCAACTTTCGAAACCAGCCTTTACGAGGATACCGACCTGACTTCACAAATTCATAGACCGTACTGGGAAATCCTGCATTAAAACTAGCAATCTGTTGTGGCAAATAAGCAATCCTTAACTTCTTTC